>JAEEJW010000213.1 GCA_016282095.1 Ruminiclostridium sp.
CAGTTGCGGAATACTGAATGTCCGAGGCAAGATTGTAGCCGAAGTTTATGCCGGACAGAACGTGGCCGGGACCGCCCGGGACGATATTCAGTGCGCCTATTCTCACGCAGTCGGCGGGCATACCGTCGCAGGCAAAAGCGTGTACACCGGTCACGGGGAAGTCCACTGTCCATACTTCGACACTGCGGCGCAGGGTAAGGCTGTGGGAAGCCGCGCTGCGCTGACTGTCCGGAGCTACGACCCATACTTCTCCGAATTTCACGGCTGTACCGGCGAGCCTGATTATGCCGTCGGAAAACACTCCGTCATCATTTGTAATCAGTATCTTTCTCATCTTTGCCTCCTGCGTTTATGAGAAGTCTTTGTAAATATGCCTGAATTTGCCGCTGACCTTGTGGGCTTCGGGAGCCTTGTCGGAAAGATATATAGCGATATCCGTCAGTCCTTTGCTCTCAAAGAAAGCCAGCAGATCATGCTTCGCCTGTACAAAGGCGCTTTCCTTTTCGTCCGATATCAGCCGCAGTTCAAGGCTTTTCTCCGAGCGCTGCACAAGCTGGAACCTGCGAATGGCTTCAACTTCCTCGAGTATCTTGTAGAGCGACATAGGCGCGATCTCCACACCGCCCGCGAAGGAAAGTATATCGTCTGTTCTGCCTTCGATCTCCAGCCAGCGGGTGTTCCTGCCGCAGGCGCATTTTTCATCATGCAGTATCACTCGGTCGGTGATCTCGTAGCGGATAAAGGGCTGTATGTAATTTGACAGATTCGTCAGCAGTACTTTGTCTGACTGCACGCCGCAGGGTACCGGCCGGTTTTCCTTATCCACCGGTTCAAGTATCACCCAGTCCTCGTTGATGTGAAGATGCCGTTCGGAGCACTCACAGGCGACTTCTCCGCCCTCGGTGCAGGAGTAATGCGTCTGAACATAACTGCCGAATTTCGCGGTAAGCTTCGCGCGGATCTCATCGGTCAGCAGCTCGCCGCCGGTAATGACCACATCGGGCTTTATATCGAGTCCGTCCATTCCCGCCAGCAGCGCAAGATTAGACGGATATCCGCTGAGCATCGCGGGCTGAAATGCGTTCAGCTCCCGGACTATCTGTTCTTCCGGGGCGTTGACGTCCACTGTTATCTTTGTCTTTTTCCGCGGCATTTTCAGCTGCAGATACCGGGACATACCGCAGGCAAGATAAAACCCGTGATCTGCGAATACTCCGGCGGTACGCTTCCCGTGGGACATGAATCTGTCAAAGTCTTCTTTCCGGGCAAATGTGCGCAGCGCAGCCACAGCGGACTGGACATCCACGTTCTGCTTGTCATACAGCACGACAGCGGGATTTCCCGTAGAACCGGAGGTCCTGAAGATCAGGTATTTCCCATCGATCATGCGGCCGATGTTGTCGATGTTCTCAGTGAATTTGTTGATGCGCTCCATAGTTATGCTGCGGTCGGTGAGCACGTTGTCGAAGTCTGCCATGATCTCCGGTTTCGAAGTCGGCGGCAGATCGGACAGAGTAAAGCTGCTCCCGATGCCGGAATACAGTTCCCTATAATACGGACTGTTTTTCCGCGCATAAGCGACCAGCTTCTCAAGGCGCTTCCGCTGAAGCTCACGGAGTTTTTCGCCGGACATTTTTCCGCCTTTGTTTGTTTTTATCATAGTTCCCAGAAGGCTCATAGTCAGTCTCCCTTAAAGTCTTTGATTCATAATATATTATAAAATAAAAACCTGCTCTTGTCAACCGTAATACGGATGCGTATATGTTGACAAAGCATGGATGCGATGATATAATCAGTAAAAAAGATGTATGGAGGGAACGTGTCCGTGAAACTGAAAATCGCTTTTTTACAGCTTCTGCCCGGCAGGAGCCTGAATGAACAATACGAAAAGGGCAGAGCTGCCTGCGAAAAAGCGGCAGCCATGGGTGCTGACATAGCGCTGTTTCCCGAGATGTGGAGCGACGGCTATTATCTTCCGCAGGATATGAATGAACTGAACGCTCTTGCCGCAGCAAAGGACAGTGATTTCGTACAAGGATTCCGTGAGCTTGCGGAGAAACTGGAAATGGCAGTCGGTATAACGTTCCTCGAGAAGCACGGACGGAAGCCGCTGAATTCCTTCGTCCTCTATGACCGCAGCGGCAGGGAAGTGATTCATTACTCAAAAGTGCATACCTGCGCTTTCGCCGATGAAACAGTGCTGTCTCCCGGTGAGGAATTCTATGTGGCGGAGCTCGATACGAAAAAGGGCTCTGTAAGCATCGGTGCTATGATATGCTTTGACCGTGAGTTCCCCGAAAGCGCGCGGATACTGATGCTTAAAGGCGCAGAGCTTATTCTCGCGCCGAATGCCTGCCCCATGGAGATAAACCGCCTTTCCGCGCTGCGGACGAGGGCTTATGAGAATATGCTGGCTATAGCGACCTGCAACTATCCTGAAGGTATGCCGGACTGCAACGGTCATTCTACGCTGTTCGACGGTGTGGCGTGGCTGAGAAACGAGCCCGGCAGCCGGGATATGTGCGTGTTTGAGGCTCCGGAGACAGAGGGAGTTTATGCCGCGGATCTTGATCTCGGAATGCTGCGTGAGTACCGTGAGCATGAGATAATGGGCGATAAATTCAGGCACCCGGAACGGTACGGACTGCTTGTAAAATGAGTGAAAAAAGCCGCTGCATAAGGTGCAGCGGCTTTCGTTCATCCGATGAAGAATGCTCTGTTCTCTTTACGGGGAGCGGCCTTCGGAACATCTCCGTCGATGTAGCCGACAGCGCAGTGACCGATACCTTCCCAGTTGCCTTCGATGCCGAGATCGGAGAGCAGCTTCTTATACTCGGGCATCTCAAATTCTTCCTTTGCGCGGTGTATCCAGATGCTTCCGAGTCCCAGCGAGTGTGCAGCGAGCATGAGGTTGCCCATTACAAGGCTGCCGTCATATATGCCGGTGTTTATGTCCTTGTTCCCGAGGACGACAAGTATTGCCGGAGCTCCGTAGAACGGGTCAAAGCCTTCGTCCCAGCCGCCTATTCTTCTGTTTGCGTCGGAAAGCTTGTCACGGGCGGCCTTGTCGGTCACCGCAATAACTATCGCGCCCTGTAATCCGCGTCCGTTCGCTGCGTACAGGCCTGCCTCGATTATCTGTGTGAGATCTTCCTTTGCGGGCATATCGGACTTGAATTTCCTGATGCTCCTGCGCTCTTCCATAGCTTTGATGATGTCGTTCACAGCGGTGTCCTCCTTAAATGCTTTCTGCGTTATAACGTGAGAATGTCGTTTCGGTGACATACTCCTTTTTCAGTTCCATGAGTTTCCGGTAATGTTCTGTTTCTGTGTGTGCCTGCACAGCTTCCGGTGAGCTCCAGACTTCGAACAGTATAAGCTCGTCGGGATCGACCGGGCTGAGGTAGTAGTCGTACTTTTCGTTGCCGGCTTCGGCTCTGGATGCTGCGGCGATACCCATATCGTTCACCTTGCGGTAAAACTCGCCGCGGCGTCCGCTTTTTACATGATAATGCACTTCAACAAGTCTTTTCATTGCAGCCTCCGTTTTCATAAAAAGTTTGCTTATGTTATTATTATAATGCCCGGAGCGTTAAATGTCAAGTGACAGAATAGAGCAACAACAGGTTGCTTGATTTAATCCTTACTGTATGCTATAATATAAGTGAGGTGATGAATATGGAAACTAAAAACGCTATCCTTGAATTACGTACAAAACGAGGTCTGTCGCAGGAGCAGCTCGCCGAAAAAGTCTTTGTCACGCGTCAGGCTGTGTCGCGCTGGGAAAACGGCGAGACTGTCCCTAACACCGAGACACTGAAACTGCTGTCTAAACTGTTCGATGTTTCTATCAATACTATTCTGGGTTCACCGAGAAAGCTGATCTGCCAGTGCTGCGGAATGCCGCTTGAAGATGCCATGGTGAGCCGGGAAAAGGACGGTTCCTACAATGACGATTACTGCAAGTGGTGCTATGCCGACGGCGAATATATGTACAGCAATATGGATGACCTGATCGAGGTATGCGTGAAGAATATGGTGAACGCCGAGCACTCCGAGAAGGAAGTCAGGGAATATCTGAGGTCGGCTCTTCCGCAGCTTGACTACTGGAAACGATATGAGCAGCTTTCGGACGGTGGAGAGTTTGAAAGATTCAAACAAACGCTTATAACCGAGATCAACGAATTGCATATTGAGGGTATGCCGAAGCTGGACAAGCTGAATGCTCTTGTCGGGAGCTATGTAAATCTGCCCTACAGGCTGCCGAACGGCAATACAGTGAAATTCCTCGATGATAATGCCACTTATCTTGGCAATCAGCTGGAAAGTGAGTTCGGAGGAGACAGGTGCTTCGGAGTTCTGGCGAATATGGAATTCATACTTGTCTGTACTTACGGAGAGAACGGCGCCGATCCCGAGCTGGTCATATACAAAAAGCGCTGATGAACGGCAAAACAGCGGCGGGACAGTTATCTGACATAACCAATGCTGCCCAGTGCGGTGTAAATCATTCCGTTCCTGCCTCTGTCCGAACGCATCAGTGTTATCTCTTCGACAGTCATGGATGCTTCGGGAACAGATATCTCCGGTATTGTATGTTTGTCCGGCTCCCGGATCAGTGTAATGTGTGGTGAGAATTTCTTCCGGTCAAACGGTATATCCGCATCCGCAAGACGGTGGCGTATCTGCGCTGTCAGGCGCTGCAGCTCGTCGGATGCGGCGATCCCGGCCCACCACAGTTTCCCGAAGCTGCCGACCCTGTCCGTCCGGAGTGTGAACGGTCTTATATCCACATCGCTCAACACGTCGAGGACATGGCCGGGGTCGCCGTACTCGCCGATGAACGCCAGTGTAAGATGAAGATTTTCCGGCTTTGTATAGTTGCCGCGGATATTGTTTTCCCTGAATTGCTGCTGAATATTCAGCAGCGCTTTTTTCATTTCTTCGTTGAAATTTACAGCAATAAACAGTCTCATATTTTCTTTAGTTCCGCCATAGCGGCGTAATGCAGTATATCAAATTCCGCGGGAGCGATCTCCGCCAGCAGCATCAGATGTTCCCGTTCCCATGCTTTTATCTCTTCTTCCGGCAATGATGCTCCGATACCGCGGCAGGCTTTCATACGGCCGTTCCAGCTTTCCGCCGTGAAATGTACGTTTAGTCTGTATTCGTCGTGAAATACCGGCTCAAATCCCTTGCTGTAGCAGTCTGGGATATATATAGGGTGAAGTGTCTCGCCCGCACCTGTCCAGTCGGGATTGTATTTCAGGACCAGCTTTTCGCTTTCTTCCGCGATCCTGTCTTCAAAGGGCAGCCACGCCATATACAGGATAAGCAGGCGGCCTCCGGGTTTCAGCGTACGGTGCAGTACAGGCGCGGCGGTGTCGTGTCTGAAGTAGAAAAAGCACTGGCACGCAGTGATCACATCAAATGAGCCGTCGGGAAAATCAAGCGCTTCGGTGGGCAGGTTATAGTATGTGATATCCATACCCTGCGAAAGCGTTTTGGCCTGCCTGATCTGAGCCTCTGAGATATCCGTACCCGTCCATTTCGCACCGTACCGGTACATATTGCGGGGCAGCACGCCCGTCCCTGTCCCGATATCAAGGACATTCTGACCATTTACGCACAGGCCCCGTGATACGATCTTTTCATAGAACTCCGGCGGATAGATGTCACGGTATTTTGCGTAATCCGCAGACGTCCTGCCGAAATCGAAGGCTTTTCCTCCGTCAATATTCCTGTCTGTTATGTTCATTCTGCCGGTTCCTCACTCCCATGTCTTCCAGACATCCGGAGCATAGCCTACGGTAGCCTGTTTTCCGTTGCGTACTATGGGCTGCTTCAGGATAGACTGGTTTTCCAGCAGTTTCCCGAATTTCTGCTCCGGCACGAGGTATTTGATCAGAGCAAGTGTCTGCTGATCCTTGCAGTCGGGATCTATCAGCGCGTCTATTCCTCCGGCGGCCTGCATGACGGATTGCAGCTCTCCCTTGCTCATGCCTTTTTCTTTCAGGTCTACCGACTGGAACTTTATGCCCCGCTCCTTGAAGAAACGCTCCGCCTTGCGTGTGTCGGCGCTTTTCTTTGTTCCGAATATCTGAATGTTCATAGTCTGTTCTCCCCGGTGATGATTTTAGCATTATTATAGAACAAAATGCTGTTTTTGTCAACCTCAGAGCATTTTGGAGCAAGACGGTTGCAATATGACGTAATATGTGATATAATAAATAAGTCTACACAATTGCTGTGATGTGACACGGGACAGTATCCCGGTTTAAGATCCTGATGCCATTAGTGTCAGGAGAAGGAACAGGTCGTGCGGAGAATACAAAATGAAAAAGACACTCAGAAAAGAAATATATGAATACATAACCGGCACTTACGGAGCGGAGCCTGAATTCCTATGGCAGCGCTGGCCGGATTATGCCGTTTTCAGACATTCCGACAATAATAAATGGTTTGCGGTTATAATGAATGTCGGCATGGATAAGCTGGGGCTTACAGGTGAGGAGAAGGTCGATGTCATCAACCTGAAACCCGGGGATGCGCTGCTTGCCGATATGCTTATCCGCGAAAAAGGTTTCCTGCGCGGATATCACATGAGCCGCGGGAGCTGGATATCAGTACTGCTTGACGGCACTGTGCCGATGAAAAGAATATCGGCACTTATCGACACGAGCTATAAAATTACTGCATCGGCACGGAAAAAGCAGCAGATCAGACCGCCGAAGGAGTGGATCATACCCGCAAATCCGAAGTATTACGATATAATCCGCGCCTTCGATGAAAGAGATGTCATTGAATGGAAGCAGGGGAAGGGTATCAGAACGGGTGATACTGTCTATATGTATGTCGGCGCGCCGGTCTCCGCAGTTATGTACAAATGCACCGTGACGGAGACGGATATTCCTTACGAATATTCCGACAGGAACCTTACGATAACAAAACTTATGCGGATAAAGCTCGAAAGACGATATCCGCCGGAGCTGTTCACATTCGCGAAACTCGGCGAGGACTACGGGATATTTGCGGTCAGAGGCCCCCGCGGGATACCTCATTCGCTGAGTGAGGCTCTGAATATATAATGAGGTGTTTGCGGAATATGGAAAACAACGCGGAAGGAAAAAGACCGGAGCTGGACGGAACACTCAGCGGCAGCACTTTTCTGGAGTATTACTGGCTGAAAGAGGAACTGACGGATTTTTGCCGGAAGAACGGACTTCCTGTTTCGGGAAGCAAGTCGGAGCTTACCTCGCGCATCGCGGCGTTTCTCGATAACGGGGAGGTCTCCGAACCCGTTCACATACGGAAAAAGAGCGCGGTATCCGGAGATATCTGCCCTGACAGCGTTATCGAACAGAATATAGTGTGTTCCGAAAAGCACAGAGCTTTTTTCAGGGAACATATCGGAAATTCGTTCTCGTTCAATGTCCCGTTCCAGAAGTGGCTGAAAGCCAATGCGGGAAAGACCTACAAGGACGCGATAGATGCCTATTATGAGATAAAGAGGTCGGGAAAACAAGCGAAAACAACGATAGACAGCCAGTTTGAATATAACACATATATCCGGGATTTCTTTGCTGACAACAAGGGTAAAACTCTTAATGACGCGATAAAATGCTGGAAATACAGGAAAAGCATCAGCGGACACAACCGTTATGAAAGAGCCGATCTCGCGGTGCTGGAAACCGACGGAAAAGGAGAATGAAGCCCCATGGAAATGATAATGGATTTTTTCAATGCCGTTGATGAGGTTATGTATTATCCGATACTGATAATCATTCTTGCTGTGGCAGGACTGTATTTTTCTGTGCGGACGCGTTTCGTGCAGCTCAGGATGTTCGGCGAGAGCTGCCGGCTGATCCTTGAGAAGCCGAAAGGCGACGGGAAGACCGTATCCTCGTTTCAGGCACTCATCGTTTCCACAGCTTCACGGGTAGGCACCGGAAACATTGTCGGAGTATCCACTGCGCTGTGTATAGGCGGACCGGGAGCCTGTTTCTGGATGTGGATAATGTGCATCATAGGCGCAGCTTCGGCATTCATGGAAAGTACCCTCGCGCAGATATACAAACGCAGGAACAGCGACGGCGTATATTACGGCGGCCCGGCATACTACATAGAGCAGGCGCTCGGGAAGCCGTTTGTATCGGCACTTTTCTGTGTGTTCCTTATAGCGACTTATGCGTTCGGATTCAATCTCCTCTGCTCTTTCAACCTCCAGTCCTCCTTTGAAGTCTACGATTTTTACGATAAGAGTATCACCCCGTTGATCATAGGCATCATACTTGCGGTGCTTGTGGGCTTCTGTATCATGGGCGGCGGTAAGCGCATAATCAGCCTTACCGAAAAGGTGGTTCCGTTCATGGGCATAGCTTATGTGCTTATCTCGCTCATAATAATCATATTCAATATCGGCAACGTACCCGCAATGTTCGCGCAGGTCATCAGCAACGCGTTTGATTTCAACGCCATACTTGGCGGACTTGCGGGAAGCTGTCTTGTAATGGGCATCAAGCGCGGACTGTATTCCAATGAAGCGGGCGTGGGCTCGGCACCGAACGCCTCAGCCTCCGCTGATGTTTCTCACCCTGTAAAGCAGGGGCTTGTGCAGACCGTTTCCGTTTATATCGACACTATACTGCTCTGCACTGCAACGGCTTTCATGTGCCTTTCCTCCGGCACTCCCCGCAATGAAGCTGTCTCTGGAGCAATGTATGTACAGAATGCCATTTCCACAGTCTTCGGAGATGCAGGTCCTGTATTCATAACAGTTGCAATGGTGCTGTTCGCGTTCACTACATTGCTGGGAAATCTGTACTATGTGGATAACGCGCTGATTTATCTGAACGGCAAGAAAGAACCGTCAAAGCGGTTCATGACGATATTCTATATAATATGCATCGTGGTTATATTTGCCGGAGCGCTGATGGAAATGAGCTTCGCGTGGACGATCGCGGATATTACGATGGGCTGCATGACGCTCATCAATATCCCATGCTGTCTGGTGCTGTCCGGTCAGGTTTTTCTTGCGCTGAAAGACTATGAAAAACAGAAAAAAGCCGGTAAGGATCCTTATTTCCGCGCGGAGGATATCGGTCTCGATGCCGGGAAGCTGAACTGCTGGAAATAAAATGATGTTGGTATGCACAGCTCCGGAGCTTTAGTGATAAGGCTCCGGAGGCTTTTTTATATTTTTTTGAAAAAAACTATTGACAAAACGAAATAAATGTGATATCATAATGATATCGAAGAGATGATTCTTCGATAAACGCAGGAACGTGCATAAGCACGAAAGGAGTGCATAACAATGACAGAAAAGATCTATACAACAAAAAAGAACGGCATGGCAATGCTCATCTTAACAGTGCTGCTGTACATTGCGGCTATTGTGGTATTCATAATGAGCATCATAAGGACCGACTCCGGGACCGGCGGTCCGTTCTGGGTGGTGGCACTGATAGTATCGGCTGTCTGGATGTTCGTAGGCTGGGTCCCGTTCTGCGGACTTCGTGTTCTCAAGCCGCAGGAAGCTCTCGTCCTCACGCTCTTCGGAAAGTATGTCGGTACCCTCAAGGGTGACGGATTCTACTACGTCAATCCCTTCTGTTCGGCTGTGAACCCTGCGGCCGGTACCAAGCTCCGCCAGAGCGGCGATGTGGGGCAGGGCAGTAATGCCGCGGCAGCGCTTCTGAAAGCCAGCAGCGGCGAGATCACGGTATCCGCTGCGTCTTTTGCTGACAGGCGTATTTCGCTGAAAATAATGACTCTCGACAATGCAAAGCAGAAGATCAACGACTGCCTCGGAAATCCTGTCGAGATAGGCATTGCTGTAATGTGGAAGGTCGTGGATACGGCAAAGGCAGTGTTCAGCGTAGACAATTACAAGGAATACCTTTCGCTCCAGTGTGACACGGCTCTCCGCAATGTGGTAAGACTGTATCCTTATGACGTTGCGCCGAATGTTGATACCACCGGTGACGGCGTTGCTGATGAAGGAAGTCTCCGCGGCTCCAGTGATGTAGTGGCGAACCGCATCAAGGAAGAAATACAGTCAAGAGTAAAGGATGCAGGACTTGAAATAGTCGATGCGAGGATCACATATCTTGCGTACGCACCGGAGATAGCCGCCGCCATGCTGCAAAGACAGCAGGCCTCCGCTGTTGTTGACGCGAGAAAACTGATAGTTGACGGCGCGGTCGGTATGGTCGAAATGGCACTTGAAGAGCTTAGCAGGAAGAATGTAGTCGAGCTCGATGACGAGCGCAAGGCAGTAATGGTATCCAACCTGCTGGTAGTTCTCTGCGGCAATCACGACGCACAGCCCGTTGTCAACTCGGGGAGCCTTTATTGATGAGCGCAAAGAAACAGATCCCGCTCAGACTGTCCGAAAAGCTGTACAATGATCTTGCCGCATGGGCGGAGGACGACTTCCGCTCAGTCAACGGTCAGATCGAGTATCTGCTCACCGAATGCGTCAGACAGCGCCGGAAGAATGGCGGTTACGTCGGCAAGGATATAGACGCACCGGCGGACATAGATGTTGAAAGTTTCGAATAATACGGCAGAATATATGCCCGGCAGTACGGTACATACCGGCTGCCGGGCATTTTTATGCTATATTCGGGTCTCCGTAAGAGACATATTTTCCATGCTCCGGTATTGCAAAAAAGGGAAAGATGTGATATAATTTAACAGAATAACAGAGCGTGATGAAATGGCGGAACCGGGTGGAGATGATGAAATGGAACAGAATTCTTATTTACAGCTCGTTAAGCCGACCGCAAGCGGAACACCGGGAGATAAGAACAGTCAGAGCTCCTGTCCTCCGTGCGGTCCGGCAGATGCCGAAAAGGCCATAAACGCAGCGAGGTCCGGCTTTGAAGCAAGTTTTGCAGAAAAAGACTTCTATAACAGACAGACCAAAGACGAACAGCATCTGAGCGCGATACTTGACTTCATTCCGGTCAGAACGGGTATGAAGATACTCGACCTCGGAACAGGCAGCGGTTATCTGGCATTCGCGCTGGCGAAAAGATATCCCGATGTGTCGGTTACCGGACTTGATATAGTCAGCAGAACGCTGGAAGAAAACCGGAAGAAAGCGGAGAACGAGACGCTGACAAATATCCGCTTCGTCAGCTGCAACGGCATTGATCTTCCATTCGCTGACAGTGAGTTTGATATTGTGGTATCGCGGTATGCGCTGCATCATTTCCCGGAGATCGGGAAGAGCATCAGTGAGGTGGCCCGTGTGCTGAAACGCCCCGGCTGCTTCTTCATTTCCGACCCCGCACCGAATGGAAACGACACGGACGGTTTCATAGACGAGTATATGCGGGTGAAGAAGGACGGGCATATCCGTTTCTATTCTCTCGATGAATGGAAGCGTTTGTGCGAAAACAGCAGACTGAGGTTTGAAAGATCGTTCGTCAGCAAGATCCGTTTTCCGAGAAAATACGAAGAGGCATACCGCAGCATTATCGCCGGGTATGACAGGTCTGTCACTGACGGCTATGAGCTGAAGATCGAAAATGACGAGATATATGTCACCGTGCAGGTGAACAACATACTGTTCAGCGTATAAACAAAGGAGAAAGTTATGAGCATAAGACCGGCACAGGCATCGGACTTTGAAACCGTAAGAGAGATAACCCGGACAACAATCACCGCGGTCTACCCGCATTATTACCCCGCCGGAGCAGTCGCATTCTTCCTCGCGCATCACAGCGATGAGAACATAGCCGCGGACATTTCCGCAGGACGGGTCTGTCTGGTGTCCGATGATGCACAGCATACTGCGGGCACTGTAACGATAAAGGACAACGAGATATGCAGGCTTTTTGTCCTGCCGCAGTATCAGGGAAAAGGCTTCGGCAGGGAACTGCTGGATTTCGCGGAAGCGGAGATAGCGAAAAAATACGCCGAGATCATACTTGACGCCTCGCTTCCGGCAAAATCCATTTATCTGAAACGCGGGTACAGAGAAACAGAATATCACATAATTAAAACACCGGACGGCGATCACCTTTGCTATGATGTCATGAAGAAAGAGGCAGTAAAGTGAAGACCGGAAAATTCGAGTATATGGTATTCATTCTGTTCGGGTTGTTTCATCTGCACAGGATATGGGGCCTTATCGACAGGCAGTCATACGCTGATTTCTGGCTGGGGCTGGTGCAGCGGCGCGGCTTTGTTTATTACGCGCTGACGGGTGTGCTGGCAGCAGCCTGTATTTACGGCATAGTCATGTTTTTCAGGAATCTGCGCCATAATTACTGGTGGCGCTGGATATTCATTTTCGGCGGAGGCTATGTGCTGTTTGACCTGTTTGCTTTCGCGGTGGGGTGGAGCGTATGGCAGGAACTCCTGGTAAAAATGTTCGATGTTAATGCGTGGTACTGGAATATTGAGTGGGGCGGCTTCATAATGCTCGGAGCTTTTTCGCTTATACTGGGAATAAAGATCAGAATGGACACAAAACGTACAGGCACAGATAAAACCACGGAATAACGCAGCTGCTGACCGGCAGAGCTCAGGAAACAATGCCGGCGCGGATCATCTTTCTATGAAACATTCCTGTATTGTGCCGTCGTCGTTATATTGCATTTTTGTCACGCATACCGAGCGGTGGAACAGGCTTCCGCCGGGAAGCTCATCGGTGTGGTAAAACAGCAGGCTCTCTCCGCCGAAGTCGCAGATGCCCGGGTGGTTGGTGAAGCAGGAAGTTTCCTTCATAAGCACACCGCGGTATTCCCACGGGCCGGTGGGACTCGGGGATGTGGAGTAGGCAAGATGCTCGTTTTTACGCTCACCTTCGGCGAATGCTGCAAAGACCATATAATACAGATCTCCGTGTTTATAGAACCACGGACCTTCGCCATAGGTCGTGCCTGTCATGTGTCCGCCTTTCCCGAAGGATTCAACGGTCATAGGTATCCTGACGACGCCCTTGTCTGTGTCATAAGAGATCATATCCTCGTTCAGCAGGACATACCGGAGCTCGGGATTGCCGAAATAAAGGTAAGCCTGCCCGTCATCG
>JAEEJW010000214.1 GCA_016282095.1 Ruminiclostridium sp.
ACAGAAATGAGGAAAAATGGAAAAAAACAATGAGAAAAAACCGTCCGGGGCAGCCAAGAAGCGCGCGGCCGCGGGCAAATACCTTATGCCGGGAATGAATACGGCAAAGCAGCCGGCAAAGAAGAGATCAAAAGCATCCTATACCGCGCAGAATGCCAAGAAGCGTGCGAAGAAAGCTGTTCAGCAGAAGCCCACGAAACAGCAGGCCGCACAGCAGAACGAGATACTGCACAGCGACCGCAGACCTCGCCAGCCTGAACAGGTACCGGCTCCGCCCACCCCCGCAAGAGCGCCGCGCAAGGCTGCGCCGCTGAAGATAATCCCCCTGGGAGGTCTCGGCGAGATAGGCAAGAACCTGTACCTTTATGAATGCTGCAACGATATGTTCATCGTTGACTGCGGTCTTGCATTTCCCGATGAGGATATGCTGGGCGTTGACCTTGTAATACCGGATTTCACATATATCGTGAAGAACAAGGATAAGCTGCGCGGAGTGGTGCTCACCCACGGGCATGAGGATCACATCGGAAGCCTTGCCTACCTGCTGAAAAAGGTAAACGTGCCTGTCTACGGCACCCGCCTGACGCTGGGTCTCGTTGAGGGCAAGCTGAAAGAGCACGGCATACTCGCGCAGTGTAAACTGAACGTGGTGCAGCCGCGTCAGACCGTGAAGCTGGGCTGCATGGCAGTCGAGTTCATACGCGTCAACCATTCGATACCGGATTCCTGCGGTTTCGCTATCTATACTCCGGCCGGCATAGTCATACACACCGGCGATTTCAAGGTAGACTACACCCCGATCGAGGGCGGCATAATCGATCTCGCGAGATTCGGCGAACTCGGCAACAGGGGCGTTCTTGCGCTGCTGTCCGAAAGCACCAATGCCGAGCGCCCGGGCTTCACCAACTCCGAACGCAAAGTGGGAGCCACTTTCCGCAACTTCTTCTCACAGGCAGAAGGCAAGCGCATAATCGTCGCCACTTTCTCCAGCAATATCCACCGCATACAGCAGATAATCGACTGCGCCGAGATGACGGGCCGAAAGGTCGCCGTTTCGGGACGAAGCATGATAAACGTGCTGACCACAGCTATCGAACTGAACTATATAAGGCTGCCCAAGGGCATACTCGTAGATATAGAAAACATCAGGAAGATACCGCCGGAGGAGCTGGTAATAATCACCACCGGCAGCCAGGGCGAACCTATGTCCGCGCTGTCGAGAATGGCCAACAACGAGCACAGACAGGTGACCATAACTCCCGAAGACCTCATCATCATCTCCGCAAATCCCATACCCGGCAATGAAAAGCTGGTGGGACGCGTGGTCAATGAGCTGATGAAGGCGGGCGCCAACGTGATCTACGAAGCTATGTACGACGTACACGTTTCGGGACACGCGTGTCAGGAAGAACTCAAAATGATGATCTCGCTGACCCGTCCGAAGTACTTCATACCGATACACGGCGAGTACAAGCATATGCACAAGCACGCGGAGCTTGCGAAACAGCTCCACATACCCGAGGAGAACATCTTCATAGCAGGCAACGGCACCGTCATAGAAACAGACGGCATAGATATGAAGATAACCGGTCAGGTGCCGGCAGGCAGAGTGCTGGTAGACGGTCTCGGCGTCGGTGACGTAGGTTCCGTCGTTCTGCGCGACAGAAAGCTCCTTGCAGCGGACGGCCTGATAATTATAGTCGCAGCTATCGAAAAAGCCACAGGCAAGATACTTTCGGGTCCGGACATTGTTTCCAGAGGATTCGTGTATGTGCGTGAGTCCGAGGAACTGATGGACGAGGCAAGGGAACGTGCAAAAACCATAATGTACAAGCACCTCGCTCCGAATATCCACGACTGGAGCGCGCTGAAAACCGATGTCAGGGAAGCCCTCAGCGGCTTCATAGCGTCAAAGACGGGCAGGAGCCCGATGATACTTCCTATTATAATGGAAGTATAAAATTTCCGAAAATACCGGGAAGGAGGCTTTGCGGTGAAAAACAATTTCCGTGACGCGGGACTCGTGATATCCATAATTGCGCTGCTCGTATCGGCGATAGTCATGCTGATATTCATGTACAATCTGTCGCTGGAGGCGTTCTGCATATTCGCGCCGGTACTCTGTATCACAGGAGGATTTACCGCCGCAAAGCTGATCTCCGTCACCAGAAAGAACTTCCAGTATTTCGCAAGGGTCGATTCCGAGATAGACCGCATGGAGCGGGTTTCCATGAACTTCATGCCCCTCGGCATAGCGATCGTGGACAGCGAGAACAAACTGGTATGGTTCAATCAGGAATTCAGCACGAACTTCACCGAGGAAGCCGTTTACGGCAGATCAATAGATCAGATAACCAAGCTCCCGCTCGAACGGCTCCTTAAAATGGACGGGTATTATGAGATAAAGTACAGGAACAATTATTACAGGGTCTACGCAGACGCACCGGGCGAAAAGGACGCGAAAGACATATTCATGATCTACTTCGTGGATATCACAAGGATACGCGTGCTCGAGACCGAGCAGCGCCTCGCGCAGCCGGTGGTGCTGATATTCGTCATAGACAGCTACGAAGAACTGTTCGGCGGCAGCTCGGAGAGCGAGACCGCGAAGATAACCGTACAGATAGACAAGCTGCTGGAGGATTTCATCAGCAGTACGAACGGCATACTCCGCAAATACAACCGCGAACGCTTCTGGGCAGTCGTTGAAGAGCGCTATGTACGTCAGATGATCGACGAGAAGATAAAGATTCTGGAGAAAGCGCGTGAGATACAGGTCAACGACCGTATCAGCGTCACGCTGTCGATAGGTATAGGACGCACTGCCAAGAGCATAGCCGAGAGCGAGGAATACGCACGTCAGGCACTGGATATGGCGCTGGGCCGCGGCGGTGACCAGGCCGCGATCAAGACAGACACGGGCTTCGAGTTCTACGGCGGCGTGTCGAAGGGCGTCGAACGCCACACGAAGGTCAAGACGAGGATCATCGCAAACTCCCTTATGGAAGCGATCGAACAGGCTCCGGACGTGTACATAATGGGACACCGCAACTCCGACCTGGACGCTGTGGGCGCCTGCATCGGACTTGCCGGAGCGGTAAGGCGCTTCGGGAAGAACTCATACGCCGTCATAGACAAGCAGACCACGCTTGCCATGAGGCTGTACGATTACCTCTACGAGAAAGAAAAGGGCTATCTGTTCACGACACCTTCTGAAGCGAAGGAGCATTTCACCGAGGATTCGCTGCTAATCGTGGCGGACACCCACAATCCCGACATAGTCGATGTGCCGGAGCTGCTTGAAAGAGCGCAGAAGGTAGTGGTCATAGACCACCACCGCAAGATGATAAACTACATCGACAAGGCCATGATCTTCCACCATGAGCCCTACGCTTCCAGTGCCTGCGAAATGGTGACCGAGCTGCTCCAGTACTTCGGTGACGCCGGCAAGATAAGCTCCGTACAGGCCGAGGCTCTGCTGGCAGGCATCATGCTCGATACAAAGAACTTCACGCTGCGCACGGGCGTGAGAACGTTCGAGGCGGCCGCCGCTCTGCGCAAGCTGGGCGCCGACACCGTGAACGTCAAGGCTCTGTTCGCAAGCAACGTGGAAACATACCGCCAGAAATCCGAACTGGTGGGTTCCGCTTCTCTGTACCGCAACTGCGCCATAGCAACGGCTGACAGGGTAATGCAGGATATGAGGACAGCGGCTCCGCAGGCTGCCGACGATCTGCTGGGCGTTGCCGACGTCAAGGCAGCGTTCGTTATTGCAAGGACATCAAATGATGAGATAGCGCTGAACTGCCGCTCACTGGGCGCAATAAACGTTCAGCTGATAGCCGAGACACTGGGGGGCGGCGGTCACCAGACCATGGCCGGCGCACAATTCAGGGATTCCTCTGTCGAGGAGGTCACCGAGAAGCTCAAAGCGGCTATCGACAAATATTATGAAAGCTTAAACTGACAAAGGAAGGAACATACGGAAAATGAAAGTTATACTTTTACAGGACGTACAGGGCACAGGCAAGAAAGGTGAAGTAAAGGAAGTCAAGGACGGCTTCGCACGCAACTGCCTCATAAAGCAGAAACTGGCGGTAGAGGCCACCAACGCCAACATGAACATACTTGAAGGCCAGCAGGCTCATGCCCAGCACAAGATAGACACCGATATCGCCAATGCGAAGAAGATCGCCGAAGTTATAGAAGGCAAGACCTTCACCACAGCGATGAAGGCCGGCGCCAACGGCAAACTCTTCGGCTCGGTGACCGGCAAGGACATCTCGAAGATGATCAAGGACGCCCACGGACTTGACGTTGACAAGAAGAAGATCGTCCTTAAGAACGAGATCAAGACCTTCGGAGTGTTCGAGGCCGAGGCAAGACTCTATAACGGCGTTTCCGCCAAGTTCAATGTACAGGTCACAGAGCTCCGGTAAGGGTGAAATATAGTAATGGCAGAGCTTGATATAAGCAGCATAGACCTGCCGTACAACACGGACGCGGAACAGATGGTGCTGGGTTCGGCTATCTCAGACCCGGAGCTTGTTTCAAGGGTCATCGACAAGCTGACCCCCGAGCACTTTCATGTGAAGCTGCATAGCGGCATTTACTCCGTTATGCAGAAGATGTTCGTGAGCGGCGAGGATATAAACATCGTCAGTCTCGGCGAACAGTGCGTAAGGCAGAAGGTCTTCGCCACCGCCGAGGAATCAAGGGAATACCTCTACAAACTGTCGGTCATGGCAGTCGAAAGCTCGTCGATAGAGAGCTATGCTCAGTATCTCGACGAGAAATTTGTCATGCGCCAGCTTATAAGCGTTTCGAGAGACATATTCGAAAAGGCGACTTCGGGCACGGAAGAGCCCGCTTCCCTGCTGGAATACGCCGAGAAGCGCATAATGGACATACGCGGCACCAACGAGGCCTCGGGTCTGCTGAATATTCACCCGACAGTCATCGACCTGCTCAAACACCTCATCGACATCAATCAGCACCCCGAGAACAACAGGATCGGTATAAGCTCGGGCTTCGGTACGCTGGACAAGGTGATATACGGCCTTATGCCGTCAAGCCTTATACTTATCGCGGCGCGTCCCGGTATGGGAAAGACGTCGTTCGCTATGAACATAGCGGTAAATGCCGCAAGGCTGAACCGCGACAAGAAGGTAGCCGTATTCAGCCTCGAAATGTCCCGTTCCCAGCTCGTTGAGCGTATGCTGTCCTCCGAGGGCAGGATAAACGCCGACCTGCTGAAGACCGGACAGATAGATTCAAAGCAGTGGCAGGGACTCTACGAAGCCGCCGAGATGCTCATGGACTCGGAGATATATGTCGACGATACCGCGAACATCACTATCGGAGAGATGAAAGCCAAGCTCCGCAGAATGAACAACATCGGGCTTGTAGTGATAGACTACATCGGTCTTGTCACTGTAAAGGGCAAGAACAGCGGCAACCGCGTGGCGGAAGTCACCGAAATAACACGAAATATGAAGGTAATGGCAAAGGAACTCAACGTTCCTGTGATCGCACTGTCGCAGCTTTCACGAAGCCCCGACGCTCGTGAGGACAAGAGACCGATACTCTCCGACCTGCGTGATTCCGGTTCGGCGGAACAGGACGCGGATGTGGTGCTTTTCCTGTACCGCGATCACTACTATAACAAGGAAAAAACAGATCAGATAAACAGCTGTGAATGCATCGTGGCAAAGAACCGTCACGGCAAGCTCTGCACAGTGCCGCTGCGCTGGGAAGGCGACTGCACGAGGTTCACATCAGTGGAGACAAGATATGAAGACCCGCGTGGCTGAGGCACTTGCCAGATACGGTATGCTTGACGGCTGCCGTAACGTGACCGTGGGGCTCAGCGGCGGAGCCGACAGCTGCGCGCTGCTGGGAGTGCTCTGTGAGCTGCGGGAGGAAACGGAAATGAACGTTTCCGCCTGCCACATAAACCACAGTCTGCGCGGAGCCGAAAGCGACCGTGATGAAGCCTTCGCCGTCTCACTGTGTGAGCGGTTCGGCGTGCCTGTTGAAGTCTACCGTGTCGATGTACGTGGCTCGGTCGTGAAGCATGAGAGCATCGAGGAAGCCGCCCGCCGGCTGCGCTACGAATGTTTCGGCAAGGCACGGGAGAAGTTCGGCTCGCAGCTCGCGACAGCACACACCGCAAACGACACCGCCGAGACCGTACTGATGAATATGATACGCGGCACCGGAACGAAAGGCCTTGCGGGCATACCGCCGGTCCGTGAAGGGATAATACGGCCGCTGATACTCTGCACCCGCGAACAGACCGAGAATTACTGCCGCGAACACAGCATAGACTATGTAACGGACAGTACAAACCTGATAGACGACTGCACACGCAACCGGATACGGCATAAGGTGATACCGCTGCTGGAGGAGTTCAATCCCTCGTTCATCGCGGCAGTTTCACGGATGACCGAAGCCGTGGGCGACGATGAGAGCTTCATAGCCGGTTACGCGCTCAGATGCGCTGAGGAATGCCGTACAAAAGACGGCTACGACTCCCGGAAGCTGAAAACTCTGCACCCCGCGGTGCTTTTCAGAGTTATCTCCGCTGAGCTGAAAGCCAACGGCATCGAGCCGTCAAGACTGCGGGTCTCCCAATGCGCGGCACTGATAGACAAAGGCATGGGCAGGGTGAACCTCTGCCGGGACAAATTTGCCTGCGTCCGCAAAAAGGTGTTTTTCATACACACGGAATTTCAGCAATATAAGGGCAGAATTCCGGAAAAATGACGCCTATTTCGGATAATTTTCAGGATTTGAACATTTATGTGTTGATTTTTTCACACATTTGTGATATACTATTATATTGACAATTTCAACAGACAGAGAAATGACGGAAGGAAAAGCCATGAACAAGGATATCGAAAGGATCATTTTCAGCGAAGAAGACCTGAAAAAAGCGGTGGCGGAGCTCGGAAAGCGCATAAGCGCGGATTATGCCGGCAAGGATCCTCTGCTGGTCGGCATACTGAAGGGTTCGGTAACATTTCTCACCGATCTGATGCGTTCCCTCGACTGCGGCTGCTCCATTGACTTCATGGTAGCCAAGTCCTACGGCAACTCGACGGTATCGTCGGGCAACGTGAAGATACTGAAAGACCTCGATACCGACGTAACGGGACGAGATGTGATAATCGTCGAGGATATCCTCGATACGGCAAGGACCCTCACGGCTGTAAAGAAGTATCTGCAGAGCAAGGCTCCGGCTTCGGTGAAGATATGCGCTCTTCTGGACAAGGTCACAGCCGAGAAGGCGGGTGACGCCAAAGCGGACTACAAGTGCTTCGATGTGGGCAATGAATTCGTGGTCGGATACGGTCTCGACTACGCGGAACATTACCGCGAACTGCCGTATATCGGCGTGCTGAAACCCGAAGTATACAGTAAATAAATACAAATATAAAGTGTAAACATACGGAAAGGCGGTCTAAATGCAGTCTAACAAATTCAAGGGACTGATCATCTATGTGCTGATCATCGCCCTGCTCATCATGGGACTTGTCGCGATACTGAACACGCTGATACCGGCATACGGCTCGGCGGAGATAAAAGCGTTCAAGGGCTCATACTCACAGCTCCTTGACGAATTCGACGCTATGAAGGTCTCCGAATTCAAACTCGACCTCGGCAGCGGTCAGCTCGACTTCAAGTACAAGGACAACCCGAACGAAACATACAGGTACAGTGTTCCTCATGTGAGCCTGTTCCTCACCGACACGGAGAATTACCGCACGAAGTACAACGAAAAGAACCCCGAGACCCCGCTTGTATTCGACTATAAGCCTATCTCGGACAATTCGTTCCTGCTCAGCTTCATACCTTATCTGGTACTGATAGCGCTTATGATCGGTTTCACCTTTGTGATAATGCGCCAGACGACCGGAAGCGGCAAGCTCAACCAGTTCTCCCGCGCAAATACCCGCAATCAGCCAGCAAACGGCAAGAAGGTGACATTCGCCGATGTAGCGGGCGCCGACGAGGAAAAGCAGGAGCTTGAAGAGATCGTCGATTTCATGAAGAATCCGCGCAAATATCAGGAACTGGGCGCGCGCATACCCAAGGGCGTACTGCTGGTAGGCCCTCCCGGAACCGGTAAGACACTGCTTGCAAAAGCAGTTGCCGGTGAAGCCGGTGTACCGTTCTTCTCCATAAGCGGTTCGGACTTCGTTGAAATGTTCGTCGGCGTCGGTGCATCCCGCGTGCGTGACCTGTTCGATCAGGCTAAGAAGCACACTCCCTCCGTCGTATTCATCGACGAGATCGATGCGGTGGGCAGACAGAGAGGCGCAGGCCTCGGAGGCGGTCATGACGAGCGCGAACAGACGCTTAACCAGCTCCTCGTTGAAATGGACGGATTCACCGAAAACCAGAACATCATCGTTATGGCGGCAACAAACCGCCGCGATATACTCGACCCTGCCCTGCTGCGTCCCGGACGCTTCGACAGACAGATAACCGTCAGCTACCCGGATATCAAGGGCCGCGAAGAGATACTCAAAGTCCACACCAAGAACAAGAAGCTCTCTCCCGATATCAACCTCGCAACTATCGCAAAATCTACGGCAGGTTTCACGGGTGCTGACCTTGAGAACCTGCTGAACGAGTCTGCTCTTCTGGCTGCGCGCAAGAACCGTAAGGCTATCGTGCAGGAAGATGTGGAGGAAGCGGCTATCAAGGTCGTAACAGGTCCCGAGAAGAAATCGAGAGTCGTTACGGAAAAAGAAAAACGACTTACAGCATACCACGAGGCAGGTCACGCGGTTTGCACCTACTTCTGCCCTACGCAGGACAAGGTTCATCATATCACCATAATCCCCCGCGGCTCGGCAGGCGGATTCACCATGTCGCTGCCGGAGCATGACAAGAACTACGTCAGCAAGCGCGAGATGGAAGAAGACCTCATAGTCCTGCTTGGCGGACGCGTTGCCGAGAAGGTAGTGCTGGAGGACATCTCGACCGGAGCTTCCAATGATATCGAACGTGCTACCCGCGTAGCAAGGAATATGGTAACACGCTACGGCTTCAGCGAGAAGATAGGACCTATCGTCTACGGCACGAATGACAGCGAAGTATTCCTCGGCCGCGATTATTCGCAGGGCAGGAACTACTCGGAGAACATCGCAGCCGAGATCGACGCGGAGATCAGGGAACTTGTGGATACAGCCTATGAATCGGCAAGAAACATCCTCGAAACTCACCGCGACTGCCTTGAGCGCGTGGCACAGTACCTCATCGCCAACGAGAAAATGGACGGTGATGTATTCGTCAAGCTCATGGAGAACGAAATGCCCGGTGCGGCTCCCTCCGAGCCCTCTGCTCCCGCAGATATCAGCGACATCGGCTTCGGTGCTCGCACCGACGATCCTACCGTCTGAACACTATTGAATTGTACAACGGGCTTCGGCATCTGACCGGAGCCCGTCTTTTTTCATCAAAATTCACAAAAAGCGAAAAAAGTGCTTGACAAACGGCAAACAATAGTGTATAATAATCAGGTAAATCAGAAATGCGCCACTAGCTCAGCTGGATAGAGTACTTGGCTACGAACCAAGGGGTCGGGGGTTCGAATCCCTCGTGGCGCGCCAGCGCGGTACCCGCGCGGTCAATCCGTCTGTTACTTTTGCGACAGGCGGTATTTTTCTGCCTCGCTGTCCGGAGTTCGGATATACTTTTTGTAGCGCAATCACAGCGCGGTACCCGCGCGGTCAATCCGTTTATTACTTTTGCGGCAAGCGGTATTTTTCTGCCTCGCTGTCCGGAGTTCGGATATACTTTTTGTAGCGCAATCACAGCGCGGTACCCGGGCGATCAATCCGTCTGTTACTTTTGCGGCAGGAGGTATTTTTCTGCCTCGCTGTCCGGAGTTCGGATATACTTTTTGTAGCGCAATCCAATGCTTTCATAAGCCTGGATATAAGAACATTATTGTAACGGATATGTGTGGTGCAATATATGAATGTGGGTTCGGTAGGCTATAATTACAGGCACGATGAGGAATTTGAAATGAACTGCCCGAACGGCAGCGGCTGCTATCTTATGCTTATCATCAAAGAGCCCTCAGTCTTCGTTATAAACGGCGTGAAGCACGATGTTAAGAAGAACTCGTTCGTGCTGCTGACACCGGAGATGCCGCATAGCTACAAAGCGAAGGACAAGGTCTATACAGACGACTGGATATATCTGCACATGGAGAGCGGTGACGCGGAACGGCTCAGGGCGCTCGGAATACCGGAAAATGAGATAGTGCAGCCGGGAAACATCGAAGAACTTTCACAGACGGTCAGAGCTGTCGCTTACGAGCACTATTCTGCCGAAGAAGGCCATGAGCTGATAGAACAGCATTATTTTGAGATATTCCTTCTGCGGCTCAGCAGAGCGATACGGAACAATACTGTAAAGGATGTTGCCGCTTCCGACAAGATCACAAGGCTTCTGATCATCAGGAACATGATCTACTCCGTTCCGGAAGAGCGGGGAGATGTGGGAAGCCTTGCCCGGTCTATGGGAATGAGCCGCTCCGGATTCCAGCATTTGTACAAAAAGACATTCGGGGTCACAGTCATCGACGACATCATAAACGGAAAAATGAAGCTCGCGAAGGAACTTCTGACAGAAACCAATATGAGCCTGAAGGAGATCTCTTCAAGATGCGGATATTCCGATGAATACAGCTTTATGAAGCGATTCAGGAAATATTACGGCAAAACTCCCACACAGATGAAAAAGCAGCTCCGATAGCATATCTCCGCACAGACATCTTTATCCCCGCACTGCCGGAATACCTGCAGCCGGGGATTTATTTTTGCACAAAAAGACATTGATATCGACGTATCCGGACATTGAAAAGCGCAGCGTCTACCGCTATACTGGTAGTAGGCAGAACGCCGGCTTTGAAATATCGGAAACGGAGGTAACAATATGAAAACATTCAGCAAGATTCTATCGGCGCTTCTCTCGGCGACGCTGATATCGTGTTCGGCAGGCTGCGGCATCTCTTCCGCCGGGAGGCCTGAAGCGCCCGCAGGCGACAGTGCTGCAGATCAGACGGCTGCGGCAACTTCAATGCTCGACCCGAACCGTGATATCGATCTGATACCCGATTATGAGGAAATGGCCGATATCGGCAGCGTCAGCACTGAAAACGAAACCGGTGCAGGAAAACTATATGAGATCGGCAAAACCGCAGGGACCGTTCATGCTCTTTGCTGGTTTGATTTTCACAACGTTTCGCCGGAAAAGGAAATCGCGGAGATATTTGCCGAACGATTCGGAGGTACTGTCGAAACAGAGATAGTAAGCTCGCTGGAGATATCCGACAGACTCGGCGTTCTTATGGCTTCCGGGCAGTCACCCGATCTGATGAGAATGAGCGATGCGTATTACCCGAGTTACTTCATATATAACCGCTTCACTGCTCTTGACGACTGGCTGGATCAGAGTTCCCCCACATGGTCTGATATGAGTGATATAATCGATCGATTTGAATATGACGGGAAACACTACTATTTCCCCTATGCGCTTACACCCACGGAATATGGTGTGACATACTGTTCAAAAGAAATAGAGGAACTCGGACTTGCCGACCCTATGGATCTGTATTTCAGCGGTGAGTGGGACTGGAATGCATTCGAGGATATCATGCTCCGCTGGAAGGACTCCAATCCGGA
>JAEEJW010000215.1 GCA_016282095.1 Ruminiclostridium sp.
TATATGTCACCGCAGGGCAGGAAGCTGGATCAGCAGCTTGTGAAGGAGCTTGCCGCGGAGGATGATCTGATCATACTCTGCGGACATTATGAAGGCGTGGATAAGCGCGTTCTGGACGAACTCGCGTTTGAGGAGATATCCGTGGGCGATTATGTTGTGACAGGCGGTGAACTCCCGGCACTGATGCTGGCGGATGCGGTGTGCAGGCTCCAGCCGGGCGTTCTGCCCAACGAGGAGGCCTACTCCAATGAGAGCCACTACAACGGTCTGCTGGAATATCCTCAGTACACCCGCCCCGAGGAATGGCACGGCAGACGCGTTCCCGAGGTGCTTATCTCCGGTCACCACGCCAACATCAGAAAGTGGCAGGACGAGCAGTCAATTGCGGTCACAAAAGAGAAGCGCCCAGACCTGTTATAGGCATAATGTTGAAAGATGTTGGCTATATTGAATAGGCTGTTGAAAAGATTTTAGACATATTTACCAACACTGAAAGTCTTTTTTCATTACAATTGGATTAAATCGGAGAATTATGCCGATTTTGGAATAAAATCGAGAAAAAGTTGTTGACTAAAAGGCGTTTTGCGGCTATACTATTTTTGTAAAGCGGTTACAGAAATGGCTGCAATAAAGGAGACAACATATAAAAAGTTTAAATGGAGGGATCTTTCATGTTCGTAAGAGAAGTTGAGGTCAAGAATCAGGTAGGTTTACACGCAAGACCCGCTACATTCTTCATTCAGAAGGCAAATGAGTACAAGTCGTCCATCTGGGTAGAGAAAGAAGAGCGCAGAGTAAACGCGAAGAGCCTGCTGGGCATCCTTTCGCTCGGTATCGTAGGCGGCACGCCTATCCGTATCATTGCTGACGGTTCCGACGAGCAGCTTGCTGTTGACGGTCTCACAAAGCTGATCGAAAGCGGATTTGAGGAATAATTCGATAAATAAGAACACCTTCAAGCCGTGCCTTCGGGTGCGGCTTATGTTTTATGGAGAAATATGAAGATCGTAAAAAGACTTGTACCCATATATATTATAATGGTATATTGCATAGCCGTGCTGTCGGGTTGCTCAGTGCCGGGAAACTATGAGGGGAAAGACCTCGTGGACCGCGCAAAGAAGCTCCATACAGAGCTTGAAGCCGCACATATCACGATCACGGACGAAATAAGTGGTGTGGTCGTGCAGGAGATAACATACCGGTTTGCGGGCGATGTCATGCAGTATATGTATATCGGACGCGACGCTGAAACCGGCGAGGAATACTATGAATTCAACAACGGCACCGAGCTTGATACCTGGCGCACCGGCGATACGGCGTGGTCGTTTGTCGCAAAGGGCAGCGAGGGGTATTACAACTACTCCCGGGCAAAGCGCCACTACTTCGCGGACGGTGAATTGCTTCTCAACGATTACGCGAGTGCGGTAAAGACCGCGAAGATCAGAAGCGAGGTCGGCGAAGCAAAGAGGGTGATCGTCAGCTATGACGACAGCAAGATCTCACAGAATGAGCAGATGACAGGCGTTACGGACTATTGTCAGGAATATCTTCTGTCAGTGCATCGTGAAGGAGTATGCAGTGGTCTTACTGTAAGCTATTTTCTCAACGGAAAAGAGCAGAGATTTATGATAGCTGTACAGGAATGCGACCTCTCCGTCCCGATAGAACGCGCCAAACCTCCTGCTTTAACGGAGTACACACAATGAACAAGCCTAAGATCGCACTTATACTGAATATTGCCGCTTTCGTGCTGGGGAGCGTCGGGATAATTTTCCGGCTTGTGCGCAGCCTGAGCGACTTTTTCCTGTACTATACCCAATTGTCAAATGTTGCCGCGGTCATTTCCTCGGCAATGTACATAGCGTTCCGGAACACTAAGAATGAAAAGCTGCGGGCGGCGGTGCGCGGTACCAGGTATCTGGCTGCCTGCGGGCTGACGATGACATTCATTGTTGTGGTATGCATATTCCTGCCTTTCGGCGGCGAACCTGCTGCGGTAAGGCTTCTCGGAAGCGTGAACGGCGTTCTTCATCATCTTGTATGTCCGGTGATATCGGTGGTGTCGTATGTGGTGTTTGAAGAAGGCGTACACCTCAGACGGGCGTTCTGGCTGCCTTTCGGTGCAACGGCGGTTTACGCGTTCACGATATATATTCTGAATTATCTGCGTCTGGCGAAGGCACCGTACCCGTTCTTTGAAGTGTATGATCACCCGTTCTGGGAGCTGGTGCTGTGGTTCTTCGGACTTATGGGACTGGTCGCGGGCATTGCGGCAGTAATAATGCTGACAAACAGGAAACTGGGAAATAACGGAAAGGAGAATGTGAAATGATATGTCCGAAATGCGGCAGTGAGAACTGCTATGTCATCAACGAAGTCCATGAAAGCGGCCAGGATTATTCGGCGGGGAAAGGCTGTCTGGGTTATCTGCTTTTCGGGTGGGTCGGACTGCTGTGCGGACTCTGCGGAGAGGGCAGAACGACGAAGAACGTCAACTACTGGGTCTGCAACAATTGCGGCAAGAAGTGGAAGGTATGACGCCGGATGAGCTCTGGCAGCGGGCGATGGAGCTCGGGGCTGCGGCCGGCTGCCATCAGCGCCCCGACAGGAGCTTTTTCCTCGGAGACTATCAGTTTCCTGTCTGCGCACGGTGTACGGGAGTCTTTCTCGGGCAGACAGCGGCTCTGATCATGCTGCTTATGCGGAAGCGGATGCCTGTCGGAGCGGCGCTTGCAATGCTCGCTGTGATGGGCGCTGACTGGGGTGTGCAGCGTATCGGGCTTCGTGAATCCACAAACTTCCGGCGTCTTGTCACCGGAGTTATGGGCGGGGCAGGTATAATATTTCTGTACGCCTCGGCCGTGCGCGCTTTGTGGCAGCGGTTGAAACGAAAATGATGAGAAAAACAAGGCCGTTTGTGCATGATGCATAAATGTGCCTTTGTTTTATTCTGAAAATTCTACATAAGGAATTTCGAAAAAATCTTGTAATCGGCGGAAAAATATAGTATAATACTATTTGCACTGTAATAGCGGTGATGCCGGAGGTTGCGCCGTAAGGCGGGAATTTCGGCGGAGTATGCGGAGACATGATCTCCGCGGAACATAAGGCGCGTTATGCGGGGAAGGGTCAGCCCGAGGCCGATACCCCCTGTGCCGCGGAACGACTCCGGGACAGTCCCGGCTGCCGGGGAACACACGATATAGTGTAAGCGGAAAGATGCCTTATGACACCCGATGACAGAATATTATGAAAGGGGTAAAAAACAGTGGCGGCAAAGGAAATAGTTCGAGTTAAGATCAAGGGCTACGAGCACGGCATAGTTGACGCGGCAGCTGCAAAGATCGTTGAAACAGCGAAAAGAACAGGCTCCAGAGTTGCAGGGCCTATCCCGCTTCCTACAAACAAGGAAATAATCACGATCCTGCGCGCTGTACACAAGTACAAGGACAGCCGTGAGCAGTTCGAGCTCAGAACTCACAAGCGTCTCATCGACGTTATCCGTCCGACAAACAAGACAATTGATGCACTCAAGAATCTTGAACTGCCGGCGGGCGTAGAAATTTCAATGGAATTCTGATAATGGTTCCCCACCCGCGGTGAAAAACACCGCCAAAGTATGAAGTTTCGAGTTATGTCGGCGATAAGCCGACCGCTAACCAAGGCAGATACGCTGCACTTGGTCATGTCGGGGAAAGCCCGACCAATAACCAATAGGAGGAAAAACCATGAAAAAAGGTTTGATCGCAAAGAAGATCGGTATGACACAGATCTTCGACGAAGCGGGAAACGTGGTTCCCGTAACGGTAGTTGAAGCAGGCCCGTGCGTAGTGGTACAGAAGAAGACGAACGACAATGACGGTTATGAAGCCGTACAGCTCGGTTTCGGCGATGTATCCCCGAAGCACACGAACAAGCCCATGCAGGGACACTTCAAGAAGAATGACGTTCCGTTCAAGAGAACGCTCAAGGAGTTCAGACTTGATGATATCTCCGGTCTCAATGTGGGCGATATCCTGAAGGCAGACACATTCGCAGCAGGCGATGTGATCGACGTACAGGGTACAAGCAAAGGTAAAGGCTATCAGGGCGCTATAAAGCGTCACAATCAGCGCAGACTGAAGATGACTCACGGTGCCGGCCCGGTGCACAGAGAGCCCGGTTCAATGGGTGCGTGCTCTTCGCCTTCGAGAATATTCCCCGGTAAGGGAATGCCCGGACACATGGGCGTTGACACGGTCACAGTCCAGAACCTCGTAGTCGTCAAGGTCGACGCGGAAAACAATCTTATCGCAATCAAGGGTGCTGTTCCCGGTCCCAAGGGCGGAGTACTTTGCATTACTGATGCGGTTAAGGCGTAAGGAGGAGGATCGATATGGCAAACGTAAAAGTTTATAATATGAGCGGTCAGCCTGTTTCCGACCTCGAGCTTAATGATGCGGTATTCGGTATTGAGCCGAATGAAACGGTAATGCACGCGGCAGTCGTTAATTACCTCGCTAATCAGCGTCAGGGTACTCAGTCCACCCTCACCAGAACAGAGGTAAGCGGCGGCGGCAAAAAGCCCTGGAGACAGAAGGGTACAGGTCACGCAAGACAGGGTTCGACCAGATCTCCTCAGTGGAGACACGGCGGCGTTGCACTCGGACCGAAGCCCAGAAGCTACAGCTACTCATTAAATAAAAAGGTCAAGAGACTCGCTCTCCTTTCGGCTCTTTCGTCTAAGGTCATCGACAATGACATCATCGTTCTTGACGCAGTAAAGACGGACGAGTTCAAGACAAAGACGATCGTGAATATGCTCAAGGCTCTCAGCGTTGACGGCAAGGCACTCATCGTGCTCGATTCCGCTGACAAGAAGGTAATCAAGAGCGCAGCAAATATTCCCGGCGTAAAGACAACACAGTACAACACGCTCAACGTTTACGATATCCTTAACTACAACAAGTTCATCGTTGTAAAGGATGCGGTGGCGAAGATAGAGGAGGTCTACGCGTAATGGAAAGAACAGCACAGGACATTATCGTACGCCCTATAATCACCGAAAGATCTATGGAAGGCATCGCGGACCGCAAGTACACTTTCAGGGTAGCGGATTTCGCGAACAAGATCGAGATAAAGAAGGCTGTTGAGCAGCTTTTCGGCGTTAAAGTTGAAAAGGTGAATACAATAAGCGTCAAAGGCAAGAAGAAGAGAATGGGCAGGA
>JAEEJW010000216.1 GCA_016282095.1 Ruminiclostridium sp.
CGACGGAGAGGGCATCTTTATTCCAAATCTCGACGACCCCGATTGCGAGGAGATACACATTAAGAAAGGTACAATCATCCTGCTTTATCCCGGACAGCGGCACACCTATTATCCGCTTCAGAAAACCGGATGGAAGGAATACTTCATCGGCTTCGAGGGCGATTTCTTCTTCAATCTCATAAAAAGAACATATCCCGAGCAGAAGAACTGCTGCTTCAACATCGGTCTGAACTCCGAGATAATACAATTGTTTCTGAATGCCTTGTCGATGGCAGAGAACAAGTTCTCGCATTTTCAGGATTGTCTTGTCGGAATTACGTTCCACATCTTCGGACTACTGTTCATCGCCGCCGACAATACCGACGACGTCAGCTTCTCGACAAAGCAGAAGATTGAGCAGAGCAAGATTTACATGAACGAGCACATCTCCGAAATGATTGATTGGGACGTGCTCTCGAGAGAGCTTGGCGTAAGCTATTCGTGGTTCAGAAAGGAATTCAAGCTGATTACGGGCGAATCGCCTGCCAAATATTTCGCGGCCCTAAAAATAAAGAAGGCTCAAAAACTTCTTATGGAAGAACGACTTACGGCAAAAGAAGTGGCTTACGAACTCGGATTCCCGTCTCCCGAACTATTTCTGAGCAACTTCAAGCGTTTTACCGGGCAGACGCCAACGGATTTTAAGAACAGTAAACAGTAATTTTTCATGAATATTACAAAATTTGGATACACTCTAACATTTTTTTCATTTTTCGCCATATCTGGCGTACAGGCGCAAAAGGCTGAGCGAAGTCTGCAATACTTTCCCGAAGGAAGAGGATTTGTCTGCTACAACGGAAACAACAGATTTACACGCGCACTTTATGGAGGACACACAAACTTCAGACTTGAGACAAGCGACCGACCGGTGTTCGCTATTTTTTCGAAAGAGTACAAACGAAACATCCAGTTCTTTCTGCATACGCCCAACGGCAAGAAAGTGAATTTTGACAAACTGGAGATGTGCGCCGCCTACTACTATCCGGGCGAGAGAAAATACTACATCAGAAATTCTTCGCTCGGGATAGATATTGTAATGACCGCAATATGCTGCTTTGATACAGAGGAAGCTATATGGCAGATTTTATGTAACAAGACTCCGAAAAATGCTGAAATAGAATGTGTTGTTTCGTCTATCAGAGAGAAGAAACTGTGGCGAAACGGCGACATTGGTGTCGAAAAGCCAAACTGTTTCGAGGCATCGGAAACCGACCAGCCTTTGCAGATTAACGTTACAAAGGCAGAAAAGGAACTGTATATAAAATATACCGACGCATCGGTTAGAAATATGACGCTCGAAGAGGGCAGAATGTTGTTCGCTACAACCGAGAAGCAGGTCAGCGAACTTGCCAACCGCGTGGCTATCAACACCCCGGACAAGTTCATCAACACGCTTGGAGGTGTGCTTACCTCTGCTGCCGACGGCATCTGGGACGAAAGCGTATGGCTTCACGGAGCTGTCGGATGGCGTTCTCAGCTTCCCGGCTGGAGAGCAGGCTATACGGGCGACTGCCTTGGATGGCACGACCGCGCCAGAACGCACTTCGACAACTATGGCGAGAGCATGATTACCAACATCGAGCCTAAATACGGTCATCCTATGCAGGATGCAAGCCTTAACTATGCAAGAGCCGAAAAGAAATGGGGCACGCAGATGTATAGCAACGGTTACATCACGCGTCATCCCAACAGCACAGACCAAATGAACCACTACGACATGAACCTGTGCTACATCGACGAGCTTCTGTGGCATCTCAATTGGACGGGCGACTTGGAATATGCGCGCAAGATGTGGCCTAAAATTAAGTTGCATCTTGCATGGGAAAAGCGCAATTTCGACCCCGACAACAATCATCTGTACGACGGTTATGCGTGCATTTGGGCAAGCGACGGTCTTTATTACGATAGTGGCGATGTAACTCACTCTACATCATATAATTATCGTGCCAACAAGATGGCTGCGGAGATAGCCGAGTTGATAGGCGAAGATGCGACTCCATACCGCAAGGAGGCGGACGAGATTCTGAAGGCGATAAACAGCAAGCTATGGATGAACGACCGTGGTGTATGGGCCGAGTTCAACGACTACATGGGACTGAAACGTCAGCACGACACGCCTGCCGTTTGGACGATATATCATGCCATAGACAGCGACGTGGCAACTCCTTATCAGGCTTTTCGTGCAACCGAGTATGTTACGAACAACATTCCGCACATTCCCATAAAATCAAGCGGAATGACAAAGTACGACGAGCTGATAAACGCAGGCGACTATGCCACAATCTCGACATCAAACTGGATGCCTTACAACTGGAGCATAAACAACGTGGCTTTTGCCGAGGTTATGCATACCGCCCTCGCATATTTTCAGGCAGACAACAAAGAGGCTGGCTTCAAACTGATGAAGAGCTGCATTCTCGATGGAATGTATATGGGCAGTTGTCCCGGAAACATCGGTCAGATAAGCTATTACGATGCTGCCAGAGGCGAGTGCTATCGCGATTTCGGCGACCCTGTTGGAGTGGCATCGCGCTTGGTTGTTCAGGGACTTTTCGGCATAAAGCCAGATGCCTTGCATCGCAGACTAACCATAAATCCGGGATTTCCGAAAGACTGGGCAAATGCCGACATCACCACGCCCGACATCTTCTACAGTTTCAAACGCGAGGGAACATCGGACAAGTACGAGATAAAGCATAACTTTGCAAATGTCGATACCATAACGCTAAGAATTCCTGCAAGATACACAAAGTTCGACATCAAAAATGGCTGTCAGATTCTTGACTACAGATGCGACAACGAGAGTTTCGACATGCCTCATGTTATATTCAAATTGCTTGCAAAAGCAGGACAGAAG
>JAEEJW010000217.1 GCA_016282095.1 Ruminiclostridium sp.
AAACCGATCATCGTTACCCTCGGCGACTCTTATTCGTGCGGCGAAGGCATTGTCCCGTTCTTCGGACAGGACAATAAATTCCCCACAGAAACCACCGTAAACCCGGACTGGCTCGCTCACAGATCGAAAGAAGCATGGCCAGGCAAACTGACGCTTCCGGGCGTTACCGGCACAATGGCAGATCACTGCAATATCGGAGCGGTCGACGAAAAGGACGTGAACTGGTATTTTGCGGCGGCTACGGGTGCAACGACAGATGATCTCACAAACCCGCAGAACATTGATTATGATTATGACAGCAGCCACCACGGAAGTGCCTCCATTCCCGCGCAGCTCAATATACTGAACGGCCTGACTCTGACCGACAACGATTTTGTCACGATATCCATCGGCGGAAATGATATCGGCTTCGTGGATATAATCACCAGGATGCTCTATGAGAGCGATGACGAATTTCAGAATCTCGTCGGAGAAGGCGGCGAAAAACGAACTGCTTTCTACAATAGTATAAAAGCCAAGCTTATAGCCGGCTATCAGGCAATAAACAATGCTGCCGGCGATGCCACGATCATTGTTGTCGGGTATCCTTATCTGGTGAAAGCCGGCACTTTTAAAGTCCTGAATGCAGTGGATATAAGCTCTGAAAAAGCAAATGCTCTGCATGACGCCGTGGACTGGTTCAACGATGAGATAGAAGCTACCGTCAATGAGCTTAAAAACGGCGGCATGAAAATACAGTTTGTCGATGTCAGAAGCTATTTCAACGGACACGAAGCATACACCGATACGGCTCCCTATATCGGTGAGGTGAGCCTGACTCCGGGAGAACATGACATAAAGAAGAACGCATTTCTGTCCACTGCCAGCTCCTCTATCCACCCGAACGCTGCCGGTACAGCTATATATGCCGACACGGTGCAGAAGGTGCTGGACTCTCTCACAAAACCCGAACCGACTGAACATACCGTGACCGTGATCGGCGGAACTGCCGACAAGAATACAGCCGTACAGGGCGAAACCGTCATGATAACCGCGAACGTTCCTTCCGGACAGAAGTTTGTCGGCTGGTCTGTGACCGGAGTTACGCTGAGCAACATTCACGCAGACCCGGCGACATTCGTTATGCCCGACAATGATGTCACGGCAGTCGCGGTATTTATCGAAGACTCCGACATACCCGGCTCAGTACCCGGACCGATAAGACCTACATACATTGTCCCGGAGTATACTCCCACAAACAACACCGCCCCGGCGTCTTCGGAGGACAGGAATGATAACGAGCCGACAGCACGCGGCAAAACAGGCTGGCCCGGCATCGTGGACGAAATAGCCGGTCTTTCCGGAGGCGGAAGCCTTACTGTTGACATGAACGGCACTTCCAGGCTCCCGAAGGATGCTGTCGAAGCCCTGAGCGGCAAGGACGCAGACCTCATACTCAATATGGGCGGCGGTATCAGCTGGACGATAAACGGCAGGAGCGTGACCGGTGTTTCAGGTGACATCGACATGGGTGTGTCTCTCGGAGATTCCGGCATCCCGGCAGATGTGTACAGCGCTTTTGCAGGTGATAATTACGGCGTAACGATTTCGTCGGCGCATAACGGAGACTTCGGTTTCACCGCAGAACTCACGGTATCTCTCCGCAGACAGGACGCAGGATCTTTCGCAAATCTGTTCTGTTACGATCCCGTGAAGAAAGCGCTTGAATATGTATCGAGCGCAAAGATCGACGGCAACGGAAATGCGGTGCTTGCTTTCACACGCGGTGCGGATTACGCGGTCATCGCAGACGATACTTCTCCTGACACACGGGAAATAACAGCGGCCGTAAACGGCAGCAGCGTCAAGCTCTCCTGGGACGCGGTTCCCGGCGCGGCGAGCTACACGGTCTATACCGCGAAAGACGGCAAGTGGGTGAAGCTGACGGCCACTTCAAGGACTTCGCTGAACGTGACGAAGCTGAAAAACAATAAGACGTACAGATTCCTTGTCCGTGCGAAGACAGGCGGAAAACTCACTCCTGTCGGCGAGTCATACCAGATCACAGTCAAGGTCTGCTACAAGCCGGTGCTTAACGCGGCAGAGAAAGACGGAATGATCCAGCTGAAATGGAGCAAAGTAAACAACGCGTCCGAATACCGTGTACTGAAATACACTTCCGGTGAGTGGAAAGCTGTCACTACTCTTTCCGGGACTTCGCTGAAAATCAGCGGCGTGAAGTCCGGCAAGACATACAGGTACGCTGTACAGGCGTATGTCAGCGGCAGCTGGACGACCGTCGGGACAGCTTCAACAGCTGCGGTAACAGTGAAATAACAAGACAGACGCAGGGCGGAATGCTCTGCGTCTTTGTGTATCTTGAAAAAATATGGTTCCCTGCCGCTTTCAGACAAAATTCAAAAAACCGTGCCGTTCGGATATATGCTCTTTATCGGCGCTTTTCCCGTAAATCATTTACAGGTCAGAAAAAAACGTATTGACAAACCGGTAAAAATATGCTATTATAACAAAGTGATAACACACAGATCAACGCGAGAGAGGTGGAAAAATGAGAATATAACCTGCTATGATAACATTGATAAGTATTGACAGCAAGCATTTGTGTGCTGTTTTATCGTGTTGCCGTAAGCAGATCATGTTCTCATTGACCTCTCTTTTTGTGTGTTTTTTTGTTTTGCGGCACACATTCCCCCGTCAAAGGGAACACCTCCTGCCATGCGGCACCGATATGCAAAGGAGGAATGTGTATATGTCACAGATAAGCGTAAACGGGCTCACTTTCGGTTACGACGGGAGCTCCGACAATATTTTTGAAAACGTGTCTTTCTCGCTGGATACCGACTGGCGGCTCGGATTTATCGGGCGGAACGGCAAAGGCAAGACTACTTTTCTGAGGCTGCTGCTCGGGGAATATGAGTACAGCGGCTCAATAACCGCGTCCGTGCGGTTCGGGTATTTTCCCTACCCTGTCACCGACGAAATGCGCGAAGAATGCGCCGCAGACTTCATTGACAGGCTCCGCCCGGGCTGCGAGGAATGGCGCGTCATCTGCGAGCTCTCACTGCTCGGTGAGGACGCGGATGTTCTGTACAGCAGATTCGGGCAGCTCAGCCCCGGACAGCGCACCAAAATACTGCTGGCGGTGCTGTTCTCCGGCGAAAACGAGTTTCTGCTGATCGACGAGCCCACCAATCATCTTGACATCACCGCCCGCGAAAAAGTGAAGGAGTATCTCGTCCGGAAAAGCGGGTTCATACTTGTTTCCCACGACCGCGACCTGCTCGACGCCTGCACCGACCACGTCCTTGTCCTCAACCGTCAGAGCATCGAGGTACAGAACGGTAATTTCTCAAGCTGGTGGGAAAACAAGAACCGCGCCGACAAATTCGCCAAAGCGCAGAACGAAAAGCACATAAAGGAGATCAGGAAGCTGAAGCAGGCTGCAAAGCGGGTCTCCGACTGGGCGGACAAGAATGAGCGCACCAAGATAGGATTCGATCCGATAAAGGAAAACGACCGCTCGATCAGCACACGTTCGATCATCGGCGCAAAGACGAAAAAGATGCAGAGCCGCGCGGCAAGCATCGGAAAGCGCATCGACCGCGAGATCGAAGAGAAGGAAGGCCTGCTCAGCGACATAGAGGAGATACGCGACCTGAAGCTCACAGCCCTTACTCACCACAAGAATGTCCTTGTCAGCGTCAGGGACTTTATTCTGCGGTACGCGGACGCGGAAGCTCCGGTGCTGAACGGCGTGACTTTTGAATTGCGGCAGGGTGACCGTATCGCGCTTGTCGGCGGGAACGGCTGCGGGAAGTCAACACTTATACGGCGCATACTGAAAAGCACAGGAGCCGCTGTGTCTGCGGAAACGGAGGAATCCGGCGTATGTGAAACGGCCTCCGGACTTGTCGTGTCGTATGTGGATCAGGACACCTCGGGACTGCGCGGGAGCCTTCCCGATTTCTGCGAAGAACGCGGCATCGACCGTACACTGTTCTGCACGATACTCCGTCAGCTCGGTCTTGAACGCGAGCAGTTCGTGAAGGATATCGCCGAACTTTCCGAGGGACAGAAGAAAAAGGTTCTGATCTCGGCAAGCCTCTGTACACCCGCTCATCTGTATATCTGGGACGAGCCGCTCAATTTCATGGACGTGTTCTCGCGTATCCAGCTTGAAACGCTCCTGCTCGGCTGTACGCCCACAATGCTGTTCGTCGAGCATGATAACCGCTTCCGCGATGCCGTTGCCACCGGAACCGTCACGCTCTGACGGACGGTACGGGAAATGCCCCTGCGCCGAAGAAGGCTGATGTCTGAATAAAAATCAGAAAAAGCGGAAGCAGGCTGACATTACACGAATGCTGTATTTTTTACATAACAAAAACGCCGGAGCGTCAATGAGCCTGAAAAGGCTTAAAAACTCTCCGGCGTTTTCCTGTCTGAGGGATCATTTTCAGCCTGCGCTGACGCCGAGATACTCCCGCAGCTTTTCTATATTCGCTTCCATATCGTTGTAGCCAAGCCAGTAAAGCGCACCGAGCTTGTCCATATCCCCGTCGAAGCGCTTGACACGGACAGGTTCGGACGGAGCCACAAGAAATATCTCACCGTTTCCGGCTTTTCTTTCAAGCATTTCCACAGTCTCGTTGAACTGCTCATTCGCCTTTTCAAGGCTGCGCAGGAAATCCGGGTACTCTCCGTACCATACCTTTGCCAGTTTGGAAACTCCGGGTTTTCTGCGGAATGAAAGCTCACGGGTGCGGACTACGACTATTTTTTCTTCGCCGCATTTCTCCGCCCACGACCACGGGATCTTCTCCGCGCAGCCGCCGTCAAGATACGGAACGCCCTTTATGTTCACGGGGCGCGATATGTAAGGAACAGTCGCGGAAGCCTGTACAGCCCGCGAAAGATTGCAGCTTCCCTTCTCAAAATAGGTTATCTCACCCGTAAGCATATTTGTTGCCGAGACCGCAAGCCTGCGGGAGGGATCGTTCAGACGCTTTCTGTTGATCTTCAGCTGTTTTCCGAGGATCTCGCCGAAGAGGTATGTAAATCCGGTTATCCCGTGGTCACGCTTCATCGCTCCCATGCCGCAGTAATTACTGTCGTGGCGGTAGCCGAGATCGACACGCGCACTGAGCCCTATCTGCCCCGAAAGATAACCCAGCGCGGACAGCGCTCCTGCCGAGACTCCCACAACGGTCGAGAAATTTATGCCGTTCAGCATCAGGCAGTCAAGCACCCCGACCGTATAGAGTCCTTTCCAGCCGCCGCCCTCCAGGACGATGCAGCCTTTTGTTATGTCATTGCCCGCAATCCCTTTCGGAAGATCGCCGAGGTGTCTGTATATCTTATCCTTCATTTTTCACATCTCCTGTTTTCCGTCCGCGAAGCTGGTGAATACGCCGCGCTCGGGCTCCGGACAGCCGCTTTCCTTCTTCGCCGCAGCTATCGCTTTCATCATGAACGACATATTGCGCGCGAGATTGCGCATGGTCTGCAGGCCTTCAAGATCCTTTTTCACATCTTCCGCCGAAAACCCGTGAACCTGGTTCCAGTACGTCGAAGAAGCCACAGGCATACTGCTGATAGTGAAATACTTGTTCAGCACGTCGAACGAAGCCGTATTTCCGCCGCGTCTGCACGACACCACCGCGGCGCCGACCTTCATGTGCTTGGAAAAAGGCGTGCTGTAAAACAGCCTGTCGAGGAATGAAAGAACCGTTCCGTTGGGCGAGCCGTAGTACACGGGACTGCCGACAACAAGTCCGTCCGCTTCCATAAACTTCGGCGCTGTCTCATTCACAAGATCGTCAAAGACACAGCGTCCCAGTTCCCGGCATTTCCCACAGGCAATACACCCGCGGACTGCTCTGGAGCCTGCCTGTATTATCTCTGTCCCGATGTTTTCCTGTTCAAATACCTTTACCATTTCGGCCAGAGCCGTTCCCGTACAGCCGTTCGGATGAGGGCTGCCGTTGATAAGCAATACTTTCATTTCTGTTCCTCCGTTTATTGATAACGTAATACTCTTCCGTTGTCCGTTTCATGATAAAACCCGACACTATGACATTATGCCTTAATGCCGGGCTTTATGTTATTCAGATAATCTGTCTATCTCAGCCAGCTCGTCCGCCGTGAAGTCCGTGTTTTCTGTCGCCCTGATGTTGTCGAGGATCTGCGAGGGCTTTGAGGCTCCCACCAGCACAGATGTTATTATGCCGTCGTGCAGCAGCCATGCAAGCGCCATCTCCGCCAGCGTCTGACCTCTGTTCTTTGCTATTTCGTTGAGTTTTCTGATGTTTTCGAGTTTGTCACCGGAGACCTGCTCCTCACGCAGGAACCGTCCGTCTGTGCGGACACGGCTGTCTGCGGGAATACCGTTCAGATACCTGTCCGTAAGCATACCCTGTGCAAGCGGCGAGAAGCAGATTATGCCCTTTCCGAGGCGGTGCGAAGTCTCTTTCAGGCCGTTGCGCTCGACTGTGCGGTTCAGGATATTGTAGCAGTTCTGATTGATGATGAACGGGGTGTGCAGTTCCGCGAGTATCGCAGTTGCTTTTTCGAGGGTCTCGCCGTCGTAGTTCGAGAGTCCGGCATACAGCGCCTTGCCGCTGCGGACTGTCTGATCGAGGGCGCACATGGTCTCTTCAAGGGGAGTATCTGGGTCCATGCGGTGATGATAGAATATATCCACATAATCAAGTCCCAGTCTTTTCAGTGACTGGTCGAGGCTGGAGATCAGGTACTTCCGGCTTCCCCATTCGCCGTAAGGTCCCGGCCACATATAGTAACCCGCCTTTGTGGAGATAATCATTTCGTCGCGGTAGGGTCTGAAATGCTCTTTCATGATCCTGCCGAAGTTTTCCTCGGCGCTGCCGGCCTTCGGGCCGTAGTTGTTGGCCAGGTCAAAGTGGGTTATACCGTTGTCGAACGCGGTGAAGCACATCTGCTCCATATTGGAATACACGCCTGTATCCCCGAAATTGTGCCACAGGCCCAGCGATACGGCGGGCAGCTTCAGACCGCTTTCTCCGCAGCGGTTATACTTCATTTTCTCATAGCGTCTGTCGTTTGCGATGTACATTTTCAGCCTCCTGTTATGATGAAAGTCCGGACGTGTCCTGAATGACATTATTATTTTACCATACCGCGGGGCTGTTGTCAAATATTTTCGTGCCGGATCCGTGATTTTTCCACTGCAAACTTTATTTACGGCGAATTTACGTATCATTCCCCATAAGCATAAAACGCCTGCAAACCACGGTATGCAGGCGTTTTTCACATATAATGATCTTCTGCGCGGAAGACGGCGGTTCTCACTTACTCAGCCGCAGGATATGCGCGTTCATTCTGAATCCGTATTTCTCGTACAGCGTGACGGCGTCGTTTCCGTCGGCCACCTTTACGTCTATATCCCTGACGCCGCGTTCTTCAAATTTGCCGAGCGCCCACTCCATAAGGGCTGCGCCGTATCCCCTGCCCCTGTATTCACTGAGAACTATGAGATATTCTATAACACCGGCTGTACCGCCGATGTCGGTCTTGCAGAATCCGACGATCCTGTCCCCGTCCTCAATAACGGCGGCCGCGGATCTTCCGCTGTCCAGATCGGCAGCAAATTTCGCTATCGTATCGTAAACGGGGGTTTTCGGATAATGCCCCCTGAAATTGACCGAAACTTTATTGTGATGCTCCGCCAGCGCCAGCAGGCATTCGCGGAGTCCGGACACTTCGTCCGCACCTATTTCTCTCATCGTCTTCTCCTTTTTATCGTCCCCGTGGGGAATATGCGCTCATGCCTTTCTGAATGTCATGCACTCGGAAACCTTTACAAATCCGATCTTCTCCGCGGTCTTCACCGAGGCGGCATTCTCGCTGCTGCAAGCCCACACAGGCTGTCTGCCGCGGGACACTGTATCTTCCGCAAGTCTCGAAGCTGCCGCGGCAGCAAGTCCGAGTCCCCGGAAGCGCTCGTCGGTCTCTACTCCGATATCAAGCTCCCTGCTGCTCACGGCGGCTGAAAACGCCCATGACACCGGCTCGTTCCCGTGCATCACGCAGAACCCTTTTCCTTTCGTGAAAAAGCCGTCACTTCCCCAGTACTGCGAGGGAACGATCCTGCCCCTGATCCTGCCCGCGATTTCACGGTCTGTCTCTTCAAGCGTGAAACCGTCCGGAAGCCCGGGCACCCTTCTGCCGGGAGCGCCGAAAGCGAAAAAATATCTCTTCCCTGCCGCAATATCGGGCTTGCCGGAAAAATATCCCCTGACTCCGCTGTCATTTGAGAACAAAACGAGCCGCCTGCCCGAGCTGTCCGTCATCAGTTCATATATGAGACCGAGCATCGCTGCGCCGCATCCTTCCCGGACAAAGGCAAATCCGCCGGTATGCCATATCAGCCAGTCATCGCCGTCCTCGTAAATGTCGCCGTCCTGTATTCCTTCAATGACTGAAAGCGGATATACCGCGCCGGGAATATCACTGCCGATCCTGTCCGCAAATCCTGAATATTCCGCTTCGCTTATCTTTCTCATTCAATACCGCCTTTCTTTCTGCCGGTCATATTTCTCCGTTTATGTATTTTCCGATGAACGCAAATACCGAATCAAAGTAGCTCTGCGGATCGAAGTACATCGCCTGCCCGTGTTCGGCGCCGTCCACGAATTCAAGTTCGCCGTTGGGGTGAGCCGCATACAGCTTTTCCGCCATGTATGGTTTTACAAAGGTATCTCCGCTGCCGTGAATGAAGAATATCGGGAGCGGGGACTTTGTCACCTGCGTGACCGAAGATGCCTCGTCATAGGAATAGCCGGCCAGCAATTTCGCAAAGAAGCTGGCGGTGTACATCAGCGGGAACTCGGGCAGTCCCGTGTAGCTTTGCATAACATTTGCGAACTGCTCCCAGACCGAGGAGTAGGCGCAGTCGGAGACCACGCACTTCACATTGGCGGGAAGCTCCTCGCCGGAAGCCATAAGAACGGCGGCTCCGCCCATCGATACACCGTGCAGGACGATCTCCGCCTCCGGGTCACGGGAGACTATAAGCTCCGCCCACTGTCTGATATCCGGCCTGTCGAGCCAGCCCATTCCGATGAACGGGCCTCCGCTTTTCCCGTGGCCGCGCAGGTCGGGCATTATCAGTCCGAAGCCTTTCTCCGCGTAGAAGCGGCCGTAGTTGTACACGCGTTCTCTTGTGCGTTTGTAGCCGTGAAGGAGTATCGCCCATTTATGGCTTTCCGTGTCCAGCATATCGGCATACAGCACCGCACCGTCGGCGGCAGTGATGCTTACTTCCGTTATGTCCGCCTCCGCCAGCCACTTTCCGGTTTCCGCTTTAAGCTCCGCGGTGTTCTGTTCTATCCTTGTCCTGATCTCGTCGCTCAGAATGCGCTTTGCATCGGGTATGTTCTCCATTCCGTCAAAACTGCCTATGGCAAAGAACACCAGCCCCACGCTGAGCAGCAGTTCCAGCAGTATCAGAGCTCCGGCGACTATCGCCGCTATCTTTATAATTCTGTGTTTTTTGTTCGTCATTCTTCTCCTGCCTTAACACTGAAACTCCACAGGTTTCTGTTATATATTTCCGGACAGCATTATAGCACATTATTTCCGGTATGTCAAATCCTGCCCCTAATCCGTAACCGCACCGCGGCTCCGGATAAGGCTCCGGCCGTCCCCCCAGCCATTATATCCGGCAGAGCCCGTTTATCCGCCTTTTACGGTCATACCGATAATAATGCTTCGTTTATTTTTACCTCCCGGCATATTGACATTTCCGCTGTTTTACTATAAAATATAGATGATCCGTTGACCTGTCTGCAAGTCCTTTTGCGGACGGAATAATCCGAAGGAGAACAGAATATGAAAAATCACAGACCTCATAAATTTTCCGTGCTCGTTCTGGCATCAGCATTACTTCTCGGTTCCTGCGCCAATAATGCGGGCGAAGTAAAACTGACGGACGGGAGCGTGACCGCATTGTCCGCGGAGACGGCTCCGGGTATAGTCTCCACGCAGAAAGAAAGCAATCTCCCCGTAACCGCATCTTCCGAAGTAAGCGCGGGAGGGCTCCCCGTAGGCGGAGATACGGTCACGGTGAAAGAAAGCGATACCGCCGCAGCCTCAACTCCCGAAGAAAGCGCGGCAGAACTTCCCGCCGGCGGAGATACGACGACTCCGGCGGCAGTTACGACCACGGAGGAAAGTCAGCCGCAGACCGACGCTTCCACGGAAAGCTCCGTTTCTTCGGAGACCGCAAAAGAAGCCGAAAGCGCCGGTTACACCGTGGTGTACAGTGCGGGAAATGGCTGGGAAAACAGCGGAGTCAAAATGACCACGCTGGAGCTTAAAATAGAGAACAATACATCGGCTTCTGTGAACGGCTGGAAACTCCAGCTCGATGTTGACGGTCTGAAAAGCGCCGAGGGCTGGAACGGAACATGGACAGTGAGCGGAAACACGCTGACTATAACAAATGCAGACTATAACGGGGATATTCCCGCGGGCGGCGCGCAGGTGATAGGCTGCAACATAGGTACGGCCTCGGCGCTCAGCATAAAAGGCGCAAAGCTGAACGGCAGCGATTGTGCCGTCACCAGAGGTCACGTCGATCAGAACCAGCAGAACAACAATCAGAACAATAACAACAACAATAATAACGGCGGAAGCGCTGCCGTAGATGTATCGGCGCTTCTGACAAGGAATGAAAATGCCGTTCAGGGAGATGACTGGCTCCACACCGACGGCAACAGGATACTTGACAAGAACGGCAGGCAGGTATGGCTGACGGGTCTTAACTGGTTCGGATACAACACGGGAACAAACACCTTCGACGGTCTCTGGAACAGCCGT
>JAEEJW010000218.1 GCA_016282095.1 Ruminiclostridium sp.
CTCGGCGCTCAGCATAAAAGGCGCAAAGCTGAACGGCAGCGATTGTGCCGTCACCAGAGGTCACGTCGATCAGAACCAGCAGAACAACAATCAGAACAATAACAACAACAACAATAATAACGGCGGAAGCGCGGCCGTGGATGTTTCGGCGCTTCTGACAAGGAACGAAAATGCCGTTCAGGGAGATGACTGGCTCCACACCGACGGAAACAGGATACTTGACAAGAACGGCAGGCAGGTATGGCTGACGGGTCTTAACTGGTTCGGATACAACACGGGAACAAACACCTTCGACGGTCTCTGGAACAGCCGTCTTGCGCCTTCGGTAAAGGCTATTGCCGACCACGGCTTCAACCTTATCAGAGTTCCGATGTCCGCCGAGCTAATAAATCAGTGGGCCGCGGGAGAATACCCGAGAGCCAATTACAACAACGCATACAACGAAGAGCTGAACTCCATGAACAGTCTGGAGATATTTGAGTATTTCCTGAAACTGGCGGAAGACAACGGAATAAAGGTAATGCCGGACATTCACTCCGCGAACACAGACGCTTCCGGTCACAACATAAATCTCTGGTACACTGACAGGGTGAGTGAAGACGAATATTACAGCGCCCTCGAATGGATGGCCGAAAGGTACAGGAACAATGACACGATCATTGCGTATGACCTCAAGAATGAGCCACACGGAAAGCCCTATGAGGGAAACAATGCCGCGATATGGAACGGCTCGGAAGCCAAGAACAACTGGAAGCACACCGCGGAAACCGCAGCCGCGAAGATACTTGCGAAAAACCCGGATGTTCTCATAATGGTCGAAGGAACGGAGATATATCCGAAAGACATTCAGAAAAACGGAGATTACAGCTCGAAGGATGATGAGGATTACTACTTCAACTGGTGGGGCGGTAACCTGAGAGGCGTAAAGGACTATCCCGTTGATCTGGGAAAATATCAGAACAAGCTGGTCTACTCGCCGCATGATTACGGCCCGACGGTCTATCAGCAGCCGTGGTTCAAGGGAACGTACACATTTGACAGCCTCATGAAGGACTGCTGGAAGGACAACTGGTTCTATATCCACGAGAGCGGCATCGCTCCCCTGCTCATAGGCGAGTGGGGAGGATTTATGAGAGAACCTAATCTCACTTGGATGACTTACTTCAGAAAGCTGATAAGCGAAAATCATCTCAACCACACGTTCTGGTGCTTCAACGCAAACTCCGGTGATACCGGCGGACTTGTCCTTGATGACTTTACCACATGGGACGAGGAGAAATACAATTTTGTAAAGGAAGTTCTCTGGCAGGAGAACGGTAAGTTCGTAGGCCTCGATCATGCGATCAGGCTTGGCGAGAACGGCACCGATCTTTCAAGCGTCAACGGGCTCTGATCCGGGCGGGATTTTTTGCCGCACCCGGAAGTTCTGCTTCATCGACACCGGCATTTCACAGCTCACCCGTATTATACACGAATAACGATAATAAGACCTTTCTTATTATAAATACGCGAAGGTTCACCGGACGTGTCCGCCCGTAAACCGCGGCGGCAAAACGAAAGAACGTAATATAATTACAGCAGGAGGATAGAAAAATGTCAAAAGAAACAGCAAAGAAGTTAATTGCCGAGCTCCGGACGAACGATGAGCTCAACGCAAAGATCCGTGGTATCACAGACCCCTCTCAGCTTGTGCAGATAGCAGCCGCGGAAGGCTATGATGTCACTGTGGAGGAAATGTCCGAAGCCGAAAAGGAGTTCAGATCGGAAAAAACGAAGAAAACAAAGCTTTCCGTTGAAGAACTCGATTCAGTGGCAGGCGGTGAAGTCTGGGAAGGTGATGACGCACCTGACAATCATGAAATGGGATGCACTCTTTCATATTATGGATATTATTATCAGAAAACTACCAACACATGGTGCCACGATTTGTTTTACTGTGAGAAGAATAATTACCCGGCACCGGAAGGATGGGGATACGATAAACTCTGATGCTGTTGTCAGACAGGTAAAGCTGTATCAGGAAATGTCAGAAGAAACAGCATAATTCCCTTGGCAGCGGGTAGTTCAGGAAACCGGCCGCTGCCGATAATACAGGATCATTACAAGGGGGACAACGGAATGTCTAAGGAAACAGCAAAGAAGTTAATAGCCGATCTTCAGACGAACGATGAGCTGAAAGCAAAGATACGGGGACAGCTTGTGAAGGCAGCTGCCGGGGCAGGATATGATGTTACCACGGAGGAAATGGCCGAAGCCGAAAAGCAGTTCATAAGTGAAAGGACGAAGAAGACGAAGCTCTCTTCCGACGAGCTCGACGCTGTTGCAGGCGGTGTGATGTGGCACGGCGAAAAAGCGCCCGACGGTCATGAGTTTGACTGCGATTGTTCTTATCACGATTACAGCTATCAAGCCGAAAACAATTTCTGATGCAGCAAGGAGCATTGGTGCGAAGGAACCAATTACAGGCGCGCAGGCGGTAAATAAACGTGTCCGTTACATCTGCGGCGTTGCGGAAGCTCGGGCTTCGGGCAAATTAAATATTGTTTTTTAAAACTTCTGCAATATCCGGCTACGAAAGGAATGGCATCTTGCATACAGAAAAATATTGATCAGTCTATATAAAATCATGAAAAAAGAATAGACAATCTATAATAATTGTCACACACAAAAAGGCCCCGTACTGCTACGGAGCCTTTTGTCGTTCTGAATCCCGCCGCGTACAGCGGGCATTCTGTGTTATTACTGAACAGGAGTAATCGGATTCACGCAGACGAGCATTCCGTTAACAAGCTGTACCGCGATCACATCACCGTATGCCTTGTAGGTCTTGCCGTTCAGCGTGTACTTGTAGTACGGTCTCACATACCACGTCTGCCCTTCTTTTATGTTCGAGCGCGTCCATTTGAGTGTGAAGCTGCCGTCTGTAAGAACGGGGTTCGACTTGCCCTTTAAGTACGAGCAGTTCTCATAAGTGAGGTCAAAGCCTGTGCTGTCCTTCGTCGTAGCGATAAGTGCCGCATATTTGAGCGTTGCGCCGTTCGGAGCAGCGAAATCTCCGGTGAATGTAAGACTTGTATCGTCCCAACCAATTCCGGCTATATTTCCTATCTCATTATTAGAGTGTTTATAATTGAAAGTATATCTTTCCTTTTCAGCTATAAACGTGAATACAGGCTTATCTACATCCCCAAAAACATCAGATGACCAGCCGACGCAGTGTGTTCCGGCGATAGGAACGATTGTCAGTACTGTTCCCCGCTTAACCTTATAAGAGATACCGTCAAAATCTATGACATTTCCGATGACATATCCGCCCTCTATCTCCACATAGCAGTATTCTGACGCCGCGAATATATGCTCTATCGTTGTCGGCTCGGTTATCGTGACTGTCGTTGGCGTGTCATCCTTATTCTCGATGAACTTTCCGTTCACGTTCCAGCCTGTGAAGGCCTTGCCATCCGGGCTTGCAGCAGGAGACTCAAGTGTGTAGGAGGTGTCTTTTTTGATATACTTGTCAGTTCCCTGATCGTTCACTTTACAATAGGTATCATACTCCGGAGAAATCGTCAGATCACTGTTCACGGTTATGTTTATCGTGCAAGGATCATTCTGACTATCGCCATAGTCTGCACCGTTCTCATCAACGAATCCGGATATCAAGTACATATACCCGCTGCCGCCGTCCGGAATTTCTTCAGGAGCAGATATCGAAACTTGTGCGCCTTCTGCGACTATGACGGACTGTTTGCCCTCTTCACCGATGTACGCAGTTCCTGTCACGGTTACTGTGAAATTCGTTTTGTCGTCAAGCTCTTTCAGCGCGCCGTTTTCGATCTTTACCGCTATGGTCTCGCCGTATTCCTTGTAGGTCTTGCCGTTCAGCGTGTACTTGTAGTACGGTCTGACGAACCACGTCTGCCCTTCCTTTACGTTCGAGCGCGTCCATTCGAGCGTGAAGCTGCCGTCCGTGAGAACGGGGTTCGACTTGCCCTTTAAGTACGAGCAGTTCTCATAGCTCAGAGCC
>JAEEJW010000219.1 GCA_016282095.1 Ruminiclostridium sp.
GCAGGTATGCATCAGGATTTTTGGTCATGTGGAGCGCTCCTTTTTTAGCTTATTTGTTATTAAAGACGGTTGAATGTCGGAATTGCCGCTATCAGGGTATCGGATGAAGCGTATCGAGCATAGAAAAAAGCTTTCTCTTCGAACTGCCCACTATCGGCTTGCGCAGAATATTCGGTACTGTAGGTGAAGTAGCAACGCCCTTGATGAACCTGATCAGGGAATATCCCTTGATGATTCGGTTTATCTCGGCTATCTCACGGGCATCGTTGGTATCAAAATAATGCCTGATTATAATATCCCAGAGTCTCGCATACTGCTTTTTGGTGATATCCTGACTTGTGGTTTTCCACTGTGCTTTTGCGGCAGTCACATACACAAGATACATTGATGACAGGTCAAGTATAGGGTGTCCGAGTCCGGAATCGTCCACATCAATGAGCACGATCTCATTACCCTGGAGCATAAGGTTGCCCGGGTGGAAATCCTGATGAATGAATGTATTCCTGTACGGGATATCATCTATCAGTTTATAGAGCTTCTCCGCTTCGGCAGGCTTATAGAAGCCCGCGTCCAGCGTCATACGGACTTCATTTCTTATCTTTTCCCTGGAATCCGGCAGCACACCTTCCCTGAACTCTGTATGATGCAGTTTCAATGCCATATCGGCGATCATATGGGCGAATTCGTCAGTTTTGTCGGGGTTTGCGGCTATCTCCTGGCCGAATGATCTTGCGTTTATCATTTCATAAACAACGCCGTAGTTTTCTCCGACCCGCACCATATCAAATGCGATCATGGTAGGTATCCCCTGTACGAAAGCACTTCTGGTGGTTTCTCTGTTCTGTCTTATCTTTTCGGGACTGTTGCGTTCGCCGAAATACACCTTCACTATCGTTTCTTCGTCCAGACGATATACTGCGCCGTTTCCCCCTTTACCGAGAAGCTCACAGCCTTCAACGGATATTTCGCGCATGGGCTTGTCCTTTCGGATCACTTTTCTTTTATCCGGATTATTTTCAGTAATGTTCATATTTAACCTTCCTCACAATTGTCGAATGTGAATACATTTTCTGTAGTTGACAACCGTCCGAAACAGCTATATCAAGTGAAAATTTTCGTTTCTTCCATAATAATTGCATTGTCTGTGCAGCGATGCGGCAAGTAATTACACAGTTTCAGCCAACGGTTTTGTCAGCCTTGTGACAACAATTCCTATAAAGCTCGTTTCCCGGCTTATTTCTGCTTATGCTCGCTGACATCAAACATTATCTATTCTATTCATTATATCATCAAATAAATAATATGTCAAGGTTTTTAGCGAATACCGTTGTGCTTGGACTTTGACTTTTCTTTGTCCTGTACATAGGCATTTACGCGTTTGAATTCCACGGACACAGATAGTTTTATTGACAAATACATACGATTTGTGTATAATAAATATATATTTTGATAAGCAGATATTCAGTGAGATTTATTGCACAGCACTGACAAAGCATTTTGCTTAGAAGGAGACACCTATGGATAACATTTTTGACCTTAACAGCATTTCTGTTGACTTTGATCTTATGGAGCGCGCAAACCCCGTTTTCAATACTGCTAAAATGACACTGTTCCAGCTCAGCGCTTCCGGCAACGAGTATGCTGCTGCTATCGCAGAAAAGCTCGGACTTACCTATGATAATGCACAGAATTCCAAAAGCACTAAAGTTTCTCCGGAGATCGCTGTACTCAGTAACATTATTCTCGAAACCCGTTACAAGACTATGGCTGCGCTTGCAGAGAAAAGCGGCTGCCCCACAGAGGTTGATATGCCCTGCGGATATACTCCCCGCGCGATAGAGTTTTCAAAGAAGGGCATCCGCTTTGTCGGGATTGACCTTCCCGCCGCAATTTCCGAAGCCGAGCCTGTTATCACCTCTTTGATCGATGAGGATAAGAAAGAGCTTGTGCGATTTGCGGGTGCAGATGCCACGAATTATGAGTCTGTTGAAAAGGCGCTGGAAGGAATTGACGGTGAGATCTGCATCACAACAGAAGGCCTTATGATGTATTTCACCGATTCGGAAATAGGCGTTCTTTGTGATAACATCGCAAGACTGCTCTCCAAGCATGGCGGGTGCTGGATAACAGCAGACCCCGAAGTTTCGATGCAGTTTGTCCTTACTGCACAGCCGTTATTCGGCGAACGGTTTATGGAGATAATGATGAAGTCAAAAGCCGTTGCCGATGATAAATCCGACTTTAATGTCGGTGGTCAGACTTTGGTCATTGATGTACGTTCAGATGCCCGGTCAGCTATGAAAAAGGCAATGATGTTCCTTGCCGCGCACGGTCTTAAAGCAGAAAGAATGCCTATTTCGGAGAATATGCCCGAGATCGCAACTCTGTCGAAGATCGAGCCACAAAAAGCGCAGGCAATAAAGGCGGCTATGAGCAAGTGCGCTTACTGGAAAATTACGCTCATTGACAGCTCTGTGGAGATCGACACATCTATGGTTAAGAGCGCAGCATTTGATGCAAAAGCGGTTTGCGAAAACGGCGAACTTATGATACAGATGTTCGGCAGGGTAGATTCGATGAATGCGCCTAAGCTTCTGTCTTTCTGGGAGAAGACCTCCTCCGGCGAAAAGATAAACGCTGTAAGTATTGACTGCACAGGTCTTGAATATATTTCGTCCGCAGGACTAAGAGTCATTCTTATCATGCACAAGGCTTGTACCGAAGGTGTAACGATATCCGGCGCGAATAATGCTATAAAAGAAATACTCTCACAGACAGGCTTTGATTCCATAATAACAATTGTGTGATCCGGCAGATCGGAAAGGTTGAATATTTCTCATCATTATACCGATTCACGGATTCGGGTAATGAATGAAAAAGACTATTATAGATATTGTTTTTTTCTTATGTATTTTGATTATGTTTTGAAAAAACTCCGCAAGGTCAAAGCGTACAAGGCGGATATGCTGTAAGAAAAGGCGTGTGCGGGGTTCCCGTACACGGCTTTTTTTACATAGATAAATCAGAATTCAGATTTGATTTTTCTTAAACTCGACCATCTCATTATTTAAAAATTTTGAAATCATCTATCTATAAAGAGTCTCACCCATATCGACAGATGAAGTTATCTATTTATTTTCATCAATAAGACCAGCTTCTTTATGTTCTGCATATCGTACAAAATAAGCACCGGAAAGCGCCAGCCATATGAATGCCGGTGTAAAAGCAGAATTAAAAACGTCAAAATTAATTGTTAAAGCATGGTGGTGCATCTATATCTCCGATACCACGTTTGAATACCATCGCCAAGTTTTGGCAAGTCTGCATATGTTTCATAACATTTGTTCTTGGTCTATCTAACTACATAAAGTCTCCTGTATTGAAGTGAGTAAACTTTTTTGCAGGAGATTTTTTGCCCATATTTACTCTGCGTCTCGTGCTTCCTGAAAAAGAAGAACGCTCCTTCTGTACTTGCAGAAGGAGCGTATTTTTTATTTTCAGCCGTCCAGTCTGTCACCGCCGGAAGTCTCAATGATACTGCCGACATAATACTCTATACCTTCGCGCAGACTGGGTCCGACGTCGATCTTGAACTTCCACGTCGGGCTGCTGCCGCCCATGGAAACGGACTTGCGAATCAGTTCCTGTCTCTCGACAGTAACGATGAGATCGGCGGTCACATCTCCTTCGGTGCGGTCCTTGTAGTTGTCGATATATACCGAGTATTCACCCTGCTCGGGTGTATCGAAGTAGATGTGCTCGATAGCGTTGGAGCTCTCACCGTCTACGTTCATATCTACATCGAGGTAACCGCCGTCAGCATTCTTGTGGCCGTAATAGATATGTCCGCCATTGGGGGTTATGCAGTGCAGGTCAAGGTCATCGGTGCTGCGCCAGTGCAGGGTAATGGTTATCCTGCCGTCATGCGCTCCCATTTCCTCGAGAAGAGCGTTCAGATCGTCCTCGTCGGATTCCGGACCGTAGTGCTTTGTGAGATCGCCGTCCTCGATATACTCACAGATCGACACTCTGAAGTTTACCGTTTCTTCCTTTTCCGCTCCGGAGCGTATGCTCTTCATGAAATCCTGATCGAGAACATCACTGTAATTTACCGAAACATACTTTCCCGCTATGCCTATGCCCCAGTGGAATTCCTTCTTCGTGCCTCCGCGCGACGGAGTGATCGTAACGCGGTAGCCGCTGATATGGCCTTCTTTTGCTACATCGCTCATTTCGGGCATTTTTATGCGGATCTGCTGATTTTTCTTCTCGGGTGTGACCTTATCCGGGGCGTAAAGTGTCCAGAGCCTGTATTCCCCCAGAGATTTCGTCGCGGAAGGCGCGAGCGTACCGCCGTCTATCTCCAGTATTGCCGCCTGATCTTTGTATTTTGAAAATGTTTCCGGCGGATAGAATATGCCTCCTCTGAGAGTTTCGACATTTGTGATCCCGACAGGAACAAATACATGGTCAGCAAGAGAATGAGCGAATTCCGCTTCCTGCGTTATCAGCATAGCGACCTTTGTGCTGTCTGTCATACCGGCCTTTTTCGTCGGGGTAAGGAATCTTACCTTTATGGTATAATTCTGGTTCTGTATCTTTGTGCGCGCACCGTTCTTATCCTCAAGACCCGCCGTCGGTGAGAAGTATTTGCCCTTGTCGGCTCTCGCGTATTCATAGAACTTTACTTTATTCTTCTTTGCGAAGTATGTGAACTGCTTGGTCAGATCTTCATTGGTGCTTACACTGGGGAACGCGGCCTTGAGCAGGGCAGAGAAGTAAATAATACCGTAATTATCGATATAATGGCTCCACGAGTTGTACGCGCTGAATATCCTGTTCCATGAGAGTGAGTCGCCCGGATAGTCCTTTCCGATAAGATAATCCACGAACTGACAGTAAGGATAGCTGCATTCCGAGCTGTCGGCTCTGCCGCTTGTGATATCCGCGGAGGCTTTCAGTTGAGTCTTGTATTTGTATTCGTCCAGTTCACACGCCAAAAATCCCCATTTGCTGCCGTTTCTCGGCTCATATTCCTGTTCGATGATCCCATGCTGGAAATAATATTTGGCGCTGTATTTTTCCATAAGGGTCGCGGTCGACTCGTCGAATTTAAGGCAGGACAGCGTCGAGGTACAGTATTCTCTCTGGCATACATGAGTCAGTTCATGAGTCAGCGTTACGAGCAGATCGTCGGTAGCTTTACGGTTTGTACCCAATCCCTTGATATCAACAACAACGTACGCGTATCCGAAAGGATAAGTCGTGTATGTGAAATTGTTATCCACCGATGTGACATAGACATCAACATTGTACGAGGGCATCCTGAGATCGGTCTGGATATCGAGATACTTATACGCCGTAACGTAGATCTCCTTCATCTTCTCAATGAGCGGAAGTGTAATACTTCTGTTCTTAAGATAATCTTGCTGCTGTTTGACAAGCTGGCAGTATTTATCATCCCTGAGAAGTGCGCTCTTTTTCAGGACCGCATATACCTGATTATACTGCTCCTTTGTATAGTTTGCTCCGTAATTCAGTTTTGCGATATCTTCTACTTCCTTGAGAAAGCTCTCCGTTTTACATTCTCCCTTGGAGATCTCCTGCGTCCGCATTAAAATCTGCTCATTGATGATCGCATCTACTTCGGTCGCACGGAATTTTACAGTGCCTATCTTCCGCTTGAACGGCAGATAGCCTGAAAGACTGTATCTGCGGTCAAATCTGTCAGCGGCCTCCTCCGAACTGTATTCAAGATAGACCGGATATTCCTCCATGAACCATAACGGGTTGTTCCAGAGCTGCAGACCACCGGTATCGTTGAGGTATTTCGTGGCAATTATCGGAGACAGATATACCGCGGCTGTTAAGAGCTTCGACGCCACGAGCGACAAGCCGATAGTTATCGGGCAGTTCTGCCGGGAATCTATCGACAGTATCGACCCCGCGAGCCTTGTGGCATACTCATACCACAGCCCTTCCGCATCTCTGCGGTACACCACAACGTTCTCATAAAGCTCCTCCGGGAGGCCGAACTGTTTAAGGTCGAAATCAATGCTGAATCCGACGGGCATAAACTCATCGGAGCCTATTCCCGCGTCCACGTCCCAGCCCCCCAGCAGCATGATATCGGGATCGGGTGAATCCTCAAATTCGCGATAATACTGATCCATCAGATCGTCGCTCAGTCTGGCTATATTGAATTCGCGGTCGCGGTCAAGGGCATTCTCGCCTGCGTACACCCTGACTCCCGGTTCCGGGTCGAGGCTGAACGCGCGGCTGTTTCCCGTAAGCTGCAAAGGCGGTACGGGGATACTGTCGGTCTGCTGCACGGTCGGCTCACGCGGCGTGAAAAGCGGCAGCAGGAAACCGGGCTTGGTGATGCCTGATATGAACACGGCAAGAATAAGTGTAAAGCAAAGCAGTATAGTAGGGAATTTTTTTGGTCTGTTCATATTCAGTTCCTTTCCCTGTATATCCAGTCGGCAATGAAGTCGGTGTTCCCGAAGCCGTCGTCTTCATTTGTTATCTCTCCGCTGTTTATCTGAGCGGTTATCCTGTCATACTCGTTCTGAAGGATCGACGGATCCTCGTTCTCTTCGTAAGGCGGGGTCGTGAACATACTCGGCTCCCGCATAGCGTTCTGCACGTTCTTTATCCCCCAGCGCCAGCCGCAGAACAGCAGAGCCGCGCAGATCAGGATAAGGATAACGCGCAGCGGTATGTATCTCTGCGGCTTCGGAGGAGCCATTATCATGCCCTGCGGCTGCATCTGCGCCATATATGCCTGCTGCGCAAGCTGCTGGGTCAATGGGTAAGCGGGCTGCTGATACATCGGCTGCTGCGGGACAGGCTGCTGATACATCGGCTGCTGAACAGGCTGTTGGTACATCTGCTGCTGAACGGGCTGCTGGTACACCGGCTGCTGCGGGACGGGCTGCTGATACACCGGCTGCTGCGGAACGGGCTGCTGATACACCGGCTGCTGCGGAACGGGCTCCCGGACTTCCGGCGCCGCAGGTACAGACTGCTGCTGCCCGGGCTGTTCGGCGGGTTCGTCGGCGGCAGGCTCGTGCATCACGACGCTTCCGCATTTTCCGCAGAAAGTCGCGCCTTCTCTAAGCGGATTTCCGCATCTATAACAGAATTTTGCCATTTTTTCCTTCCTTTCCCAAAAGGAATATCTGATCTTACACGATCAATTATATCACATTTCAACATATATTGCAATATTATGTAGAAAAAACTATTGATTTTACCGGAAAAATATTATATAATAAAATTATCGGAACGATTACCCGGAAAGATCTCAAAGGAGGTTCTGCTATGTTCTGTTCTCAATGCGGTTCCCGGATAGATGATAACGCGCGCTTCTGCCCGCAGTGCGGCGCAGTGACAGGCAAAGGAGAAATGGGTGCAGGCGCTCTGCCGTCCTCTGAGCCTGTTCAGCCCGTCCCGTCCGCTCTTATACAGGGTCAGCGCGTCACCGAAAACATATACCTTTGTCAGGACGGGTATTATCGCTGGGTGTATGAATTTTCGCTGATGAAAAATCCGACGATAATGATAACCCTCGCAAAAGTGCTCGGACTCTCGGTCGGGCTCGTTTATCTGTTTGTACTTCTGCTCGCGGTATTTGAGGGCAACTTCGAGAGCATCGGCGGCATGACGCTCGGATTTCTGATAGGTCTGCTAGGCTTTCTGGCTCTTGGGTTTATCTCATACGTTATATATGCCGGAATGAACGGCTGGAAATACTGCGTTATGTTTGAGATGAACGAGACCGGTGTCACGCATAAGCAGATGGAAACGGCTGTAAAAAAGTCGGAGCTCCTGCAGGACATAGGCATTCTGGCCGGTCTGCTGACCGGCAATATGACCGTGACCGGCGCGGCACTGATGATCCGTACAAGTATGAGCACGGATTTCGACAAAGTGAAGAACATAAAGGCGCGCCGCGGCAGACATACGATATACGTCAATGAAATGCTCTGCAAGAATCAGGTGTATGCGGCGTCCGAGGATTTTGACTTTGTTCTGAACTTCATAAACGCGCGGATCCCCGCGGCCGCAGCAAGGAAGTGAGAAGCGTGAGAAAACACCTGACCGCTCTGCTGCTCATCTCCTGTCTCGCCTGTATGTCTCTCTGCGCCTGTGAGCCGGAGAAGCCCGCTGTCACAACGGAATTCGCTGACGAGGCACAGCGCCGCGAACAGCTCGCTTATGACGCGGAGATGCGCAGAAGGTTCGCTTCGTCAAAGCTCCGCGAATATGCGGTCGGACTTACGGAAACGATCTTCAAAGAGCTTTTCCCTGAAAAGGACATCGGCAATTATGAGATAGACGTGTCCAAGGACAGACCCGATGAGGAAGAAGTATCCGAAGTAAGCGACGAGCGCGCTGCGGAGCTCTTCCGCACCGGGAATTTTACCGTCAGTATCCTGTCGCGTGAGGGCACAGATCTCCTGACAGACGCGGAAAGAGACGCGATAATGCAGGCGTTTGCGGAGCGTAAATTCACCGTCGTCATCAGCCTGACCGGTTTCTGGGAAGACGACATTATCACGGACGGCGAGATACACATAGAGCCAAGGCCTATGTACTGACGCATATAGAAGTGTTAAACGATCCCGTACTGCGGGAAATATAAAATGAAAGGATAACAGAAATGAAACGAACAAAAAACAGGATTCTGAGCGTGTTCCTGTCGGTCTGCATGATAATCTCGTGCATGGTGGGGATAAGTATTACTGCGGGCGCGGCTGGCTCGGTAAGTTTCCTCGACGCAGACGGTACGGAGGAATCATGCACGACATACACATCCGTAACGGAAAGCACAACGGCATGGAGCACCGGCTGGTATGTTGTTGACAGCACTACCCCTATAAACAGCAGCCGAGTGACTGTCACCGGCGA
>JAEEJW010000220.1 GCA_016282095.1 Ruminiclostridium sp.
CAGACTCTTTACCCACACATATTTTCTTAGGACTGATAAAGCCTTTAGCAGTAATCACACAGTTAAAATGCCGATATCCTGTCCGAAAGCAACAAAGCGTTATCCCGTGGACCAATACGGGAACGAGGCTGCATGATCCTATTTTTCCTCCGACGTTATCATAATAGGTGTAGCGATGATTTGACGACTGGAGTTATATCGCTATTATGATAACGAAAGGTAGGAAGGAAATATGGAAGAACTGAAACTTACATACGGCGCTGACGTTGCTAAATTTATCGAAGCTATCTATTACGGTGAGATCAGACCTTGTGAGGAATGCGGCACTTTGTCGGAAAAGATGAAAGCTGCCGAACACGAGCTCGCTGCAGTAACGGATAAGCTTATGAAAGCCAACCCGGGGCTGAACGAGCTTTGGGAAGAATGGCAGGAAAAGCAGTCCGTGCTTGACAGCCTCTATGCTGTCAACGAGTTCGGAAAAGGGCTTGCGCTGGGCATCAGGCTCATGCAGGTCGGGATGAAAGGGTCATAATAGTAAACAGCTCTCTGCGTTTTGCAGAGGGCTGTTTCTGTTTACATTATTTCTTTTCCGCAATACGGACAAAATTTGACGATTGGAACATCCAGTTTGGTACAGCAAAATGGACATAATTTCAGAGATTCGTTTTCTGGTGACTTTTTTTCAATTTTTTCTTCAATCCATTTCACTGAACCGCCCCGCATCCATTTTCCAATATCACTTATAATTTCTTCGTAGTTTTCTGAGCTGCCACCTATAAGGCAACGGCAGCCTTTATGCATAGGTGGGCAGTTTACACCAATTACTGCTTCCGATATAGGAAAGTGCTTTCCATCAAGTGATTTGCAGATTTCGCATGTATCATCAGCATGAGATGCTATATACTCATATTCTTTATATCCTAAGGCTGATAACTCTTCAAGTTCTTGTTTGAAATAATCTTGTCTCATATATCCTCCTTTAGCAACGCAAGAATCTAGCTGATTAGTATTATTAACAGGAAATACGAACAAATCTATGTATTAATAATACCGATTGATAATTAAAACGGCGCTTCCAGCGCACTATCGTGAGCGTTGTTTATCGCCTCCGTTGATTATTCCAATCAAAAGCATTTGTTATTCCAAAGAAACCGGCTCACACCGAAGTATTTTCTGCCAATTCCGCCTTCCGTAAAGGAATCTGACTATGTGTACCGTATGAGAATTTTCGTCTATAACATAAAACGCCAGATAGTTCTTAACGGGTATCATCCTGATCTTCCACTCTTTCAGGACAGGGTCATCAATGATCTGATGCTTCTCCGGCATAAAGGAGAGTTTTCCTATTTCCTCCTCGATTGTATCAAGGAGGTTGTCGGCGGCTGACGGATTAAGAAGCGTGAATTCAATATGATCCGCCGCTTCAATGATGTCCTGCTCGCCTTTATGCGTGATATGAATAGTGTATGTCATTTCCTGCGGCGCTCCCTGATACTTGCCATAGCTTCGGAGAACGGTCTGGTATTGCCTTTCTCAACATCCGAAAGACCGTCTTTGATGAGGTCGTACAGTTCAAATCTTCCCACAAGCGATTCATAAGCCTCTATACTCATAACAGCAAGATCGCCCTTGCCGTTTTTGGTAATGAATACCGGCTCATCATAGGTATGGCAGAATGTGGATATTTCATTGTAGCCGTTTCTGAGGTCGGCGCTTGATCTGATATTTGGCATAACGACTCCTCCTTTTATATTTCATAACAATATTATACACGAATTTTGTTATATTGTCAAGAGCTGATCTGCTGTTCAATCTAAAAATCATTTCACAACCAAAAAAGTTCATTTCGCGCCATATCATTAAACTTTTCCGCACGATTTCCGATATAATAATAGACATAGTATTGCTAATCAACACCTGTAACAATCGGAGATGATAAAATGAGATTTGCTGTATGCGACGACGAAGCCGAGCTTCGCAGGGATATTTCGGACAGGATAGCCGCGCTGTGCCCGGGAGCATCTGTGACGGAGTTTTCGTCGGGCGGCGAGCTTCTCGCGGGCGCGGGAGGCTTTGACATAATCTTTCTTGACATTGGAATGGACGGGCTTGACGGTATGCAGACCGCTAAAAGGCTGCGTGAGGACGGCTGCCGAGCGGCGATCATCTTTGTGACTGCATTCGAGGACAGAGTTTTCGACGCGTTCGATGTCGGCGTGTTCAACTTTCTCGTGAAGCCCGTATCGGCGCAAAAGTTCGCGGAAGTGCTGAAAAAAGCGATAGACAGCCGCACCGAGCCTGCCGCGACTGCAACAAGCGACAGATTCATAGCCGTGAAATCCGGCGGTGTCAGCACCAAGCTCGCACTGTCCGAGATCATGTACGCCGAGGTTTTCGACCGCATACTGATACTTCACACGGTCAGCGGAAAAGTCGAGTACCGCGGGAGGCTGAACGAGTTCGAGAAATGCACCGACGAGACCTTCTTCCGCACGCACCGCTCATACCTTATCAACCTGCGCTATATCGAGCGCTACACGTCGAGTGAGGTCACAATGGAGAACGGCGACCGCGTTCTGCTCGCAAAACAGCGGTACGGCGAGCTTGTCAGGGCGTATCTGCGATATATAAAATCGGAGGGCTGAAATGTACGATTATCTAGAAATTTACACGGACATCAGCCTGACGCTGACGATGATAATCACGATCCTTGTGTATTCCGTCGGGCTTATGCAGTTTCTCCGTCCGTTCACGAAAAGCCGTCTCGCGCGGTATCTTACGGGCGCGGCGTATGCGGCGATAATGCTGGTGATGTTTTTCCTGCCGCAAGAGTTCAACAACATGGTAGCCTACGGTGCGGGAGTCGTCGGCGCGTTTGCAGTTTTCACCCTGCTCGACCGGCGGAACTACGCACAGAAGCTGTTCCTCGCGTTCTCGTTCTTCTCGGTTCGGTGGCTAACCGCCGCTGTCGGTACGTCGATATGGCTTAAAGTTTACGGCTTGACATGCGGATTCGTCATTGACGCGTTCATGTTCGAGCCCGAAAAACAGGTCGCGGCGTACATCGTTTACGACGCGGTCGAGGGCTGTATAATGGCGGGAATAATGCTCCTGCTGATAACGATCTTCCACAAGGTCTATGTCAGCAAAAACGAGAAAATGACCATAAAAGAAGCGCTTCTGCTGATGCTGCCGAGCGTGGCGGGAGTGTTCAACTACCGGCTGCTGCTCTACTTCAACAGCATTGACACGCGCGAGATCGACATCAGCCCCTACGACCTGATCTCATTCATTTTCTACCTCGTTTCGTACACGGCGCTGGTCGCGGTGATTTATTTCTACGAGCAGATCAAAGCCGGGCAGCGCCGCGAGAAGGAGACCGCAATGCTTTCCGTGCAGACCGACAATATCCGCGACTATATCAGCGGTGCGGAGAGCCTGTACCGTGACATCCGCGCGATACGTCATGATATGCGCAATCACCTTGCAGTCCTTGAAAGCCTGCATGCGCGGGGCGAGAACGAGGCGTTTGAAAGCTATCTTGCGGAGGCTCGCGAGCGCATAGGCAGCGACAAGGGCGTAAACAGCGGCGACCCCGTGACCGACGTTATCCTTACCGAGAAGCAGAGCGAAGCCGAACGCCGCGGTATCACCTTTGAGTGCGATTTCCACTATCCCGACGGCTTTTCAGCGGGCGCTCTCGACATGAGCATTATACTCAATAACGCACTGAATAACGCTATCGAAGCCGCCGAAAAATGTCCCGAGGGCGAGCGGCGTATCGCGATAACCTCGCTGAAAAAGAAGAACGCGTTTGTGATTACCGTCACGAACACCTGCACCGGCGCCTGCACCACCGCGGACGGGGAGCTTCCCGAAACGACAAAGCCCGACCGCTCCGAGCACGGCTTCGGGCTCGTGAACATCAAAAATACCGCCGAAAAATACGGCGGCGGTATAGATATTTCCTGCGAAAACCAGCTGTTCACTCTGACGGTCATGTTGATGACGTGATTTCGTGTCGGAAAAAGGGCGGTTCGCGGCATTTGGCTTGATTTCATACGGCTTCGGACGATATAATAAATGCAAGCGGTATAGTATTGTCTGAAGTTTTCTCCCCCGCGGAGCGGGGGAGAAAACGAGTCCAACACACTTCCGCTGCGGCATGGATTTGCCAAATCATCACAGAAAGGATTTGATAGTATGATCACAAACACAATGTCAGCGCTGATGTCGGCAGGAACAACGCTCAAACAGGCTCAGGTGCAGCAGCACGCGCTCAAAAAGGACGAGGGTCACGCGGGTATCCTCAAAGCCGAGATCGAACATTCCGTCAAGACCGATACAAGCGCAAAACAGGCTGAGCTGAAAGAGACCGAAGAACACGCTGCCGATCTGAAATCGAAGCAGACGGACACTCTTGAAGCCGCGACCGCCGAGCTTCGTGACAACATCGAGCGCGCCCGTGAAGCCGACCGCGAGGAAGCCAAGAAAGAGGCAAAGGCAGCCGAAAAGAAGAAGTCCGAAAAAACCGAGAAAGAGAACAAGACCGGAAAACTCGGGAATGCTCCCGAAACGGACGAAAACGGCGAGAATGACGGCGTTAAGGCAGTCACGGGAACGGAGAAATCCGAGGTCGCCGAGCCGACAACTGTTGAAACTCCCGACCCGATTCGCGTTCACAAGCCCATTGACATCACGGTCTGAGGGGGTGAGCGTATGGGAATGAGGATTGACAGCTCATATAACAATTATCCCGTAAACAGAAGCACACAGACCGATACCACACGCAAGACCGCGAATGACGAGCTTTCGTACCTGCAGGACAAGTTCAAGGATTACAGCTTTGTCGCCGCGAATTTCAGACAGGGTATGCGCTACGGCTCGAACGCGACCACTAATGTTGCCATTTCTCCGCAGTTTCTGAAGAAAATGGCGAACGACCCGAAGCTCGCGGAAGAATACGAAAAAGAGATCGCTAATATGAAGTCCTGCGATCAGTGGTGCCGCGCAAACATTAGCGCTCGCGGGGACAAACTAGTCGCGGACGGCTGGGCTATCGACAAGGACGGAGGGATAAGCCGCTGGAGCATCGGCACTCACGATGACCGCACAGCTCGTGTGAAGTCGCCAACGGAGTATGCAAATGAGCTATACGAGAAGAAGAAAAGCGCAAAAGCAAAACCGTACCTCAAAAAGTTCAATGCTATGAGCCAAAAGCTGTCGAAAGGCTTTTTCTTCAGCGGGAAAGCGTGATACAGACCGCCAAGGAAGGTGATATTATGATAAGAGGGATCGACAATTATCTGAATGCGTATCAATTCGCCGAGCAGCCGCAAAAGCGCGCTGTAAGCGAAGAACCAACCGAGAAGCCCGCCGTACAGGACAAGATCGAGTTCTCCGCCGACGCTTTGGAGCGTGGTGAGCAGAGCCGTGTTCAGTCTGCGGCGCTCGCGTCCCTGCAAGAGAAATTCCCGAAAATGACCTTTTCCGTGGGAACCGGGCTTGTCGGTAAAAACGTCCGCAACACCGGTGTTAAAGCGAACCGCTGGGCGTTCACGCTCGACCCGAAGCTGCTCGAAAAGATAAGCGGCGACCCGGATGCCGAGTCCGAGTACATACAGAAGCTCCGCGTCATCGAGCGCGCCACGGCTTTTGCCGAGAGCTTTTCCAACGCGCTGGGTATGAAAGCCGTGTATTGTGAGAACTACATCGACGAGGACGGGGAGTTACACCACGCGTCCGTTCTGGTACGCAAGGACGGACTGAACGAGGAGCTTCGTGCGCAGGCTCGCGAGAACGCGGAGAAGATCATCGAGCGCGTCCGTGAGAAGAATGCCGGAGCTGCCGACAAGCTCGAAGAACTGCTGAACAAGGCGGACGAGAACGGCGAACTTATCCTCGGCGACGATGAAATGAAGCTGTTCGGCGAGGCGGCGAAGGCTCTTGACCCCGAACAGAATGAAGAAACCGCCGACGGCGAGGAAGAAGAGATCGAATCCGAAAGCGTCAGCGGCTCTGTCGGCATAAATGCCGCGAAGCTCGCGCGCATGCTTGCCGCCGCAAAGACACGCTCTCAAGTGCAGGCGGTAATGGATCTGATACAATCCGACCTGCGCGAGTGTGAATCGGGAAAAGAACAGGGCTGTGAGATTGATGAGGCTTCTGTCCAGGCGGCTGAGAGCCTGCTGGGAGAAGCTAAGTCTCGTATGAGCAGCGCCAAGGACCGTGAGCCTACGCCGCAGGAGGAAATGATGTCGGCGTTAGCGTCGTTGATGTAAAAGGAGATGTTCCCGTGAGCAATACCATGTATATATCCGCGCAGACCGCGTATCTGAAAGCATTTACCGATAGCATAGCTCCGGCAAAATCAGCAGAAACAGGATTTGCGGCTGCGCTCGACAGTTGTATGAGCGAACAATCACTTGATGACTACAAAGCGTACATAAAAGACCGCGTGTCCTCGCTTGTACTTCACCCGACGCAGTTCGGCGATACCTATGCCGTGAGCATATCCGACGCAGGTTATCGGGCAATGCAGGCTGACCCGCAGTACGAAAAGTGGGTGCTTGAACAGATACACAGCGCGTTTTCGACAGAAGTTCCCTCGTGGATGCGGCAGCTCGGCGGCAACCAATACCACACGCTTCAATTCGGCAGCAAGCCCGAGCAGTTCCGGCAGGACACTTACTCAACGGGCGACGGTGCGCTGAAAAAAGAAGAAAAGGAAGAATACTGGAAACAGCTTAAAGAGATAAGGGACAAGCGGCGGGAAGAGTTTGAGAAAATGCTCAAAAAGAAGCGTATCGCGCTTGCACAGGCACAGGCTCTCGCTCTCGAACGGCGGCTCGCGTTCGCGGATATGATCGAGGCGGAAACCTATATTCCCGACGCTATGAGCTACGCCGAGGCGAATGTCAGCGAAGTCTCGCCGATTCTATTTATTGATATTTCCGAAATATTAGCAATGATGTAAGGGGGTGAGAAATATGAGAAGTTACGGATTGAGCCGATATACGCCTTATAGCAGATACCGTCCGACCTCGCTCTATAACCGCAACCGGACAAGCATATACCAGCAGCTCGCGTCAAAATCAAACAGCGCGAACGCTGCTCGCAAAGCGTATCAGACCACATCCGCGGCAAAGACGACCTATACGACAAATCTGTCCGATGCCGTATCGGGTATCGCGTCGTCTGTGTCCGATCTCAGCAAAGCTATGTCGGGAACCGACCACGAGAAGATGTACGACACTGCAAAGAGCTTTGTTGACAGCTACAACGATATGTACTCGGCAGTCAGCAGTTCCCGTAACAGCTTTGTTTCGGGGCGCACGTCGGTCATGACCAATACCGCAAAGGCATATTCGGGAACACTCGAAAAAGCAGGTGTTACTGTCGGCAAGGACGGGAGTCTGTCTATCGACAAGGAAAAGTTCATGGAAGCCGATGACAAGGCTCTAAGCTCCGCGCTTGGCACGAACTCCACATTCACGGGCTCCGTGGTCTCACAGGCGGTGAATGTCTCGCGCTACTCGGACAGCTTTTCGTACACGAGCTACGGCGGTTACAGTAGCTATGGCGGCTACTCCAAAAACAGCCTGTTTGATTACGCCGGAACAACGCAAAGCGGCGTGCTTGCAGGGTATCTGCTTAATCAGTGGATATGATACCGCGCCTTCATAAAATCACAGACTACATTACAACGCCCGCGAGGAGAGATCC
>JAEEJW010000221.1 GCA_016282095.1 Ruminiclostridium sp.
AATATACCGGAGAAAGGAAAAGAGACAATGAGAATAGCGGTAACTTATGACAACGGAGAAATATTTCAGCATTTCGGGCGCACGGAACAGTTCAGACTGTATGATATCGAGAACGGCGCCGTGAAGAACAGTGAAGTAGTCGGAACGAACGGAGCCGGACACGGTGCGCTGGCGGGATTTCTGAAGAGCGTCGGCGCCGATATGCTGATATGCGGAGGCATAGGCGGCGGCGCTCAGGCGGCAATCGCAGACTGCGGTATAGAGCTGTACGCAGGAAACAGCGGTTCTGCCGATGAGGCGGTCAATGCTTATCTTGCGGGAACTCTCGCGCAGATCACCGACGCGAATTGCGGTCACCACGGGCATGAATCCGGCGAAGCCCACACCTGCGGCAGCCACGGCTGTCATCAATAATGGACAGGGGCAAAACCGGCACACTGTTTCAGCTTTTCTGTGTTTTTCTGAAGATAGGCGCATTCACCTTCGGCGGCGGATATGCGATGATACCGCTGATACAGCGCGAGATCTGTGATAATAAAAAGTGGCTGAAAGAACAGGAGATAAACGATATTGTTGCGATATCCGAATCCACGCCGGGACCGATAGCAATAAACTCGGCAACTTTTGTGGGGTACCGTGTCGGCGGATTCATCGGAGCCTGCGTTTCAACTCTTGGCGTGGTGCTTCCGTCATTTCTGATAATATCTGCGATCTCTTTTGTCCTGACTGAATTTCAGAACGTCAGAGCGGTGCAATATGCGTTTATGGGAATACGCTCCGCAGTTCTTGCGCTGATCCTGAGAGCATTATGGATGATGTTCAGAACGAGCAGAAAGAACGCTTTTTCGTACATCATAATGGGCGCTTCGCTGATTCTGGCTGCGGTACTGAAAACAGACACAGTGGTCGTTATCATAGTCTGCGGAGCCTTCGGCCTGATCTGGTCGCTGATAAACAGAAAGGAGCAGAGTGATGATACTGATTGATCTGTTCCTGACCTTTCTGAAAATAGGTGTCTTCACGTTCGGCGGCGGTTATGCAATGATCGCAATGATACAGTATGAAGCGGAACAGCACGGCTGGCTCACTCAGGCGGAACTTGTTGATTTCATGGCGCTGAGCGAAAGCACACCGGGTCCGCTCGCCGTGAATATGGCGACATTCGTAGGAATAAGAACGGGCGGAATACTCGGTGCTGTGATCGCTACACTTGGCATCGTGCTTCCGTCATTCATAATAATACTCATCATCGCCAGATGCTTTGAAATGTATAAGAACAGCAAAGCTGTAAATGGCGTTATGTCAGGGATAAAGCCTGCCGTTGTCGGACTGATCGGTACCGCGTTTCTTTCTGTCGGCTGTACAGTTTTCTTTCCGGCAGGCTTCGACGGAGATTTCTTCACGCAGGCGCCGTTCTATATCTCGGTATTCATTTTTGCGGCGTGTGCGGTAATGGCGTTTAAAAAGCTGCATCCGATACTCGTGATCGCTTTTTCGGCAGCGGCAGGAATTGCTGCCGGTTATCTGTTCCAGCTTGAAGTATAAGCCGGGAAGTTGACTTATGACAGCAGTCCAATCATCAAGTCTCTGGGCGCCTGATGTTCAGGCGTTCCTCTTTTTTTGCCAGCCATAATAAAACCTCCGCAGTAGTGCTGCTCATATTATACACTACCTTGGAGGTTTACGCAATGAGATAAACTTTGGAAGAAATCCAGAGCGAAAAAACAAAGAAAACGAAACTCTGCGCCTTATTAGAGGAGCGCCGATAAAGAAGTATTTAAGATTTTAAGATGAGGTTGCGTAACCTGAGCGGTTAGGCAAACCGGATAATCAAATTACAATTTCAACTGGACATAGTTCAAAAGGGTTAGAATTTGAAGTCATCATAATGATGGGAATGGAGGAAAACCATTTCCCAGGATGGTGGACTAAGAATAATCCAAATGAGCTTCTTGAATCAAATAGAATTTGCTTTGTTTGCGTCAGTCGAGCTAAAAGAGTATGTATTCTTATGCATTCAAATTATTATGATGAATATGATAAAAGATATGACGATACAATTTGTAAGAGGTACTATCCATCAAGATATCCTTTAGAGCTAAAAAGTAAATTCAATACAACTCCGCAATTATAAGATTATCGAACTTATTGTTTTCTTCATAAACATCTCTCTTTTCAAGAAAACAGGAGACGGGGCTTCCCGTCTCCCTTCGGATAATTGCTTAACCTTCTCCGCCGTCGGTCATTGTAAATGTGTCGGATCAGCCGCAGGCGCACTCAATGTCCCGCCGTCAATTCGCATATTAACTCCCCACCAGGCGCAAAGCACAGGCAAGCAAAAAAGACGCAGAGTTCCGGCTCTGCGCCTTTTCGTTGTCTGTCACTTTGAAACAATGCTCTTAAGATCGTCCTTGGTCACAGTCGTCCACTTGCCGTTCACGAAGGCCTTTACAGCGTAAGTGTACTTCCTGCCGGACTTGGTGCCGGTGATCTTGACAGCAGTCTTTGTTGTCCCGGTAACGAGCCTGAGCTTGCCGTTCACATACTTGTAAACGCGATACTTCGCAGCTCCCGGAACCTTGTCCCACCTGATCGTGATGCTGCTTTTGCCGTTCTTTTCCGCGGTCGTGAGTTTCGGCACGGGTTTGTAATAAACTTTCGCGGAAATCTTGTATGAGTTGGATTCTGGAGCCTTGTAACCCGCGTAGTCGTAGCCTATCATGAACTTTACAGTCGTGTTGTTCAGCTTGGCTATCGTGTCAATTTTCGCGGGATCCACATAGCCGAGGTCAACGAACTGTCCGGTCTTACTGTCGTATTCATAGACCCGGCATTCGCTGCCCGTCGAAACATAATATTTGCCGCTTCTGCCTACCGCCACACGGGCTTCCGTAGCGTTCCCAACTCTGCGGAGTGCCGCGTAGCTTCCGTCCTTTTCGACGTACAACGTGTAGCTCCTTGCACCGGAGATCGCACCCCATCTGAGATCTATGACGTTGTTCCCGTCAACATCCGATGTGACACCGCTGTCTGAAATCTCCGGGAAGCTGAACCCGACTCCGGTCATCTCCTGCTGCCGCGGTATCAGGTTCCACTGTGCCGTAACGGTCAGATTATACGCGGGCATTGTGCCGGGTATCACCGGTGACCAGCCCGCAAATCTGTAACCGAATCTTTCGGTTATCGCCGGTATCGGTATGACTTCGCCGTAATTCAGAGTAAGGGTGCTGCTCTGACCGTTATAACCCATGTTGAATGTGATCGTGTAG
>JAEEJW010000222.1 GCA_016282095.1 Ruminiclostridium sp.
ACAAATGACGCAATGGAAGCTATGGGTGACCCGTACAACACCGATGCCAAAATAAAGGATACTCTCGGAAGACTTGAAAAAACGCTTGCGGACAACGGCATTCCCGGAAAGACTCATGTAGAGAGAATGTATAACGTCCCGATGACCTTCGGAGATCAGAGGTCAAGCGTTGTGTTCCAGATATGCCCGCAGACAAAGGCGGACGATTATGTCTATGAGAAAGGCACGGCTCCGATATATGCGGACGAGATCGCGCTGTCCATGCCTGTCGCGGAGCAGTTCGGCGCGGATATCGGTGATACCGTGACCCTGACGGCGGGCGGTGAGGACAGAAAATGTATCGTAACCGCACTTTTCCAGAGCTTCGGACAGCTCGGAAAAATAGGGCGGCTGCACGAGAGCTTTGATACGGACGGGCTGTCGCTTTCAAACGTATATTCGTTCCAGATAGACTTCAATGACGATCCCGATGAAGCGGAGGTAGAACGCCGCAAAGAAAAGATCAAAGAGATATACGATACCGATGATGTGTTCAATGCGGCGGAATTTGTCAACGACTGCACCGGCGCGGCGGATATAATAGCGGCGGTCAAGGATATGATACTGACTGTAACGCTTGTGATAGTGATCCTTATAGCGGTGCTTATGGAACGCTCGTTCATCTCCCGTGAGAAATCGGAGATAGCGCTGATGAAAGCGACAGGCTTCAACAGTTCGTCGGTCATAGCGCACCACACCCTGCGGTTCGGGATAGTGGCGATAATATCGTCCCTGCTTGCGGCGGCTCTGTGCATACCGCTCACAAAGCTCTCCATTGACCCGATAATGGGCATCATGGGCGCGGTAAGCGGCGTAAGCTACCACATAGAACCCCTTGAGATATTCGCCGTATACCCGCTCATAATCCTTGCGGCCACTATACTCGCCGCATCTGTTACCTCACTTTACACAAAAACGATCAGCTCGTCCGACACAGCCGACATAGAATGATTTATCAAAGGAGCAAATATTATGAATACTATACTCGAAGTAAAAGACCTCTGCAAGACATATATAGTAAACAAGCGCCAGAACAACGTCCTGCGCAACGTGGATCTGCGGATTGACGAGGGCGAAATGGTGGCGGTAATGGGTCCGTCGGGCTCCGGCAAATCGACCCTGCTCTACACCGTTTCCGGCATGGACAGAATGACGGCCGGAACCGTGAAGTTCTGCGGAAAGGACATCTCGAAGCTGAAGGACGACGAGCTGGCGAAGCTGCGGCTTGACGATATGGGCTTCATATTCCAGCAGATGTATATGCTCAAGAACCTGACTGTGCTTGACAACGTGATACTGCCCGCCTGCAAGACGGACAAGAGGAAGGAGACCCGCGCGGAGATCACAGAGCGCGGCCGTGTGCTTATGCACAGGCTTGGCATCGAGGAGACCGCGGACAACGACATAAACGAAGTTTCCGGCGGTCAGCTCCAGCGCGCCTGCATCTGCCGCAGCATGATAAACGACCCTAAGATGATCTTTGCCGACGAGCCCACCGGCGCCCTCAACCGCAGCTCCTCCGAAGAAGTGATGAACGAGCTCACCAAGCTCAACGAAGACGGTACGACTATAATGCTCGTCACCCACGATTCAAAAGTTGCGGCAAAATGCACAAGAGTGCTGTTTATAGTTGACGGGAACATAAAAGGTGAGTATAATATAAATAAAGAGGACACCCTCCGTGACCGTGAACGCGGCCTGAACAACTGGCTCATGGAAATGGGCTGGTAGCGGCGAGCCGCCGCGGCCAATCCGTATGAGGCTTCCTGAAAGCGGCAGGTCTCAGCCTCGCAGCCGCTATTCTCTGCTTTGTTGAGTCTGCGTTTGCGCGGAGCCCGCGCGGCCAATCCGTATGGTACCATAGCAGAAGCGGCAGGTCTCAGCCTCGCAGCCGCTATTCTCTGCTTTGTTGAGTCTGCGTTTGCGCGGAGCCCGCCGCGGCCAATCCGTATGGTACCATAGCAGAAGCGGCAGGTCTCAGCCTCACAGCCGCTATTCTCTGCTTTGTTGAGTCTGCAAAACCGGTATTTCTGCCATAAAAGGTGAAACATGGACATTCTCATAGTTGAAGACAATAAGGAACTGCTGCAATTGCTGACAGATTTCCTCCGGGCGGAGGATTACACGGTCAGCACAGCGGAAAACGGTGAAAAAGCCTTGTCTCTGTACGAAAAATACGGGGCAAGGCTTGTCCTGCTCGATATAAACCTGCCGGGAATGGACGGCTTCGCGGTCTGCGAGAAGATACGCTCGAACGGCAATACCCCGATAATCATGCTGACCGCCCGGGTAAGCAAGGAGGATAAGCTGAACGGCCTTATCCTCGGCGCCGATGACTATATGGAAAAGCCCTACGATATTGATATTCTGCTGGCGAAGATAAAAGGCATCTTCAAGCGGCGCTTTGCCGAAGACAAACTGACTGACGGGGATATCTCGCTCGACCTCGCGGCAGGAACGGTCACGGTGAACGGAAAGCCCGCCGATGTGACGGGCAAGGAATTCGAGCTGCTGAAACTGCTTATCGAAAACAAGGGTCAGACTCTCACGAAAGACAGGATATTCAACGCCGTATGGGGCATGGACAGCGACTCGGAGCAGCAGACTCTTACGGTACATATCAAGCGTCTGCGCGAGAAGATAGGCGATGACCCGAAAGAACCCGCCCATATCGTCACCGTATGGGGACGCGGATACAGGTGGGACGGCTGAAATGAGGAACTTCGATAAACTTATCATCATTTTCGTGCTGATCGCCGGAGCGGCCTTCGCGGCTGTAAATGTGCTGTTTACAGTGCAGGACAGGGAAACGGCACGGTTCCACAACGTCGAGGTGAACCGTGTTATCCGCGAGATAACAGACACCGGCACCATTCCCGACACAGGCGGATACAAAACTATACTCGGGATATATGAGGGCAGCGGCAGCGGGTTTTATGTTTCGGACAACGACTGCGTGATCCGTGAGATAAACGGCAGGCTCTACCGCATCGAGTACGCCGAAAGCCGTGATATGAGCGCTTATCTGCTGTATATGAATATTATACTCGGCGTGTTCTGCGCCGCTGTGATCGGGCTGCTGATATATGTCCGGCAGGCCATAATAAAGCCGTTTGCCGGGATAAAGGAGCTGCCGGCGGAGCTGGCAAAGGGCAGCCTCACCGCGCCGCTGAAAGAGAGCCGCAGCCGGTACTTCGGGAAGTTCATCTGGGGGCTGGATATGCTCCGGGAAAGCACCGAAAAGTCCAGACAGGCGGAGCTTGCCTTGCAGAAAGAGAAGAAGACCATGCTCATGTCGCTGTCACATGACATCAAGACGCCGCTTTCCGCTATAAAACTGTATTCGGCGGCTCTGTCAAAGGGCATCTACACCGACCCGGACAAGCAGCGCGAGGCTGCGGAGAGCATAAACGCCAAGGCAGACGAGATCGAGGCGCTGGTGTCCGAGATCATGCGTTCGGGCAGCGAGGATATAATGAGCTTCGACGTAAAGAACGGGGAATTTTATCTTTCGCAGGTCATAAGCGGCGTTGAGCGCTATTATCTCGACAGGCTGACGGCGGACGTTTTCGGAGTCGGCAGTTACAGCGACTGCCTGATAGGCGGCGACCCGGACAGGCTCACCGAGGTGCTCCGGAACATTATTGAAAACGCGATAAAGTACGGCGACGGCCGCCGGATAGAGCTGTCCTTCTCGGACGAGGAGGGCTGCCGGCTGATAACCGTTGCGAACAGCGGCTGCGGACTGCCGCAGGAGGAGCTGGCGCACATATTCGATAGCTTCTGGCGGGGCTCGAACTCCGGCAGCCGTGAGGGCAGCGGCCTCGGGCTCTATATCTGCCGCCGCCTTATGAACGCCATGAACGGCGATATCTTCGCGGAGATAAAAGACGGGGATATGCGGGTCACTGTGGTGTGCAGGAAAAAGTGAACATAATAAAATCTCCCGGTATTCCGGGAGATTTTTTCTTATAAAGAATAAATACCATAAAACCAAAAAATAATCAAGTATTTCGCGGAAATTTGCCCCCTCTCATCATAAACCGCGGACATGACGAATATGATATATCAAAATCCACGGAAAGGACAATATATCATGGTAGTTTGCACAATGTCAAAGAGACAGCTCATACGCATCGCCGGTATCGCGGCGGCTGTCCTCGCGGTGATACTTATAGTCGTGTTCGCGGCGGCGGGCTCGGTGACCGCCTCGGCGGACGAGGAGAAGATGCCCGTATGCCGGGTGGAGCGCGGTGACAACAAAGTCGCCCTGACTTTCGACTGCGCGTGGGACGCCTCCGGCATCGACACCCTGCTTGAGAAGCTGAAAGCCTCGGACACCCGCGCCACGTTCTTTGTGACGGGGGAGTTCTGCGACGAGCATTCCGACGCAGTGCGGAAGATATCGTCTGCGGGACATTCGGTGCAAAACGGCTCCGACAAGAATGCCCACATCGCCGGAATGAACGTGAATGATCTGATAGAAGACACAAACGAAGCGGCAAAGAAGATAAAGTCGATAACCGGTGAGCAGCCCGTATTCTACCGCGCACCTTACTGCGACTATGACACGAAGGCTCTGACCACGCTCGAAGGAATGGGCTGCCGTCCCGTCGGCGCGGCCATAGACAGCGGAGATCTTGACGATCCCGACCCTGATTCGGTGAAGCGCAGGGTAGTGGAAAAGGCGGAATCCGGCTCGATCATATTGTTTCATAATGACGCTCCGGTGACAGCCGAGGCTCTGCCGGAGATCATAACGGCGCTGAAACAGAAGGGCTTCGAGCTTGTCAGGATCGGTGACCTGCTGTACGCGGACAACTACGTCATAGACGGCACCGGCACACAGAAGTACCGCCCGGCGGCTTCGGCAGTCCTGCCTGTGGTATACAGCGAGAACGACCCGGCGCTGGATTCGGCCTTCGAAAAGATACGCGAGAATCTTACCATACAGCAGATTTATGATCTGTCTTCTGTGGGAAGAGTGGCTCTCGTCGATGATATCAAGGACATACTCAGCGAGGAGGAACTCTTCGCCATGCGGGAAGCCACCTATGAGGAGCTCATGGAGTGTTACGCAGTGCTGGTCTACGCCGCTGAAAAGTACGGCGCCGGCGGAGCCTACGCGACCCCGCAGTATGATGACCTCCCGCAGATAGTCCCGCCTCCGCCCGTTTCCGCCCCGCTCCCCGCTCCGCAGTACGACGAGTCCGCGAAGAAGTAGAGAGTTGCTTGCGCTCGAGTGTGCAGAGAGTCGCTGACGCTCGGCGCGGTACCCGCGCTGTCAATCCGTCTGTTACATACAGCAAATGACAAGTCTGTGCCTCGCAGCCGTTAGTTTCGTGCAGTAGTCGCTTGCGCTTTAGAACGGGAGTAAGAAGTCGCTGACGCTCGAGTGCCTCCGGCGGCCAACCCCTTTAAAAAGGGTTTGGATCCCTAAACAAATCGCTTCGCCTTGCAGATTCGGTAATGTGTACGCCTATACAGAACTACCAAAAGGCGCACCCCGAAGGAGGTGCGGGTCACTGCACGATGCAGTGAGTGACCGCCCAGAAGCGCGCACGATGC
>JAEEJW010000223.1 GCA_016282095.1 Ruminiclostridium sp.
AAGGCATAGCCCTTTATCATTCCCGGGCGCGTGGTCTTCTGCATCGGCATCCAGCAGCCCATGCCGCCGCTCAGCTGTTCCATTATCCAGAAATTCTTCCGCTTTATCCCTCTCATAATATCAAGATGCGGGGCGTGAGTGTAGATATCATCGCAGTCATGAGGAATATTCGTGGAAGGGTAATTATCATAGGACACGAAGTCAAGATCTGCAAACAGTTCATAGAAATCAGGAGTCTTTCCGCAGAACCATGTGTTTGTGGTAATAACGGCATCGGGAATGATGTTTCTTATTATCTGTGCCTGAAAACGCGCAAACTCCGCCATATCCTCATTGGTACGGCGGCGGATATCCAGCATATACGCAGGGTTCAGCCATGCGGGATTGTCCTTTCCGTAGGGCGGATCGACCTGCCCGAACGAAGAATACTCGCCGCTCCACACTACATTTCCGTATGCAATGTTGAGCGCCTCTATACTGCCGTATTTTTCTTTCAGCCATCTGCGGTGCTTTTCATTGCATACGCTGCAATAGCAGATGTTCGGTTCAAGCTCATTGTCTATCTGCCATGCGATTACGGTCTTGTTCTCCTTGTAGTGAGAAACGAGCCTTTCAATGATTCGCTGCGCATATTGCCTCAGCACCGGGGAATTGCAGCACCTGTGCCCTCTTATCCCTATGGGGTTGGGTTTACCGTTGTCCCCCACGGGCAATATTTCGGGATGTGCCTCACAGAGCCACCTCGGAGGGCAATTCGTAGGCGTGCCGATAACAACACCGATATTGCAGCGGGAGAACAAATCTATTACCTCGTCAAGCCATTGGAAATCAAAAATGCCGTCAGAGGGTTCAAGTCTGCACCACGCAAATTCGGCAAGTCTTACCACACTTACCCCGGTCTTTGCCATAAGTTCAGCATCGCTTTGCCAGAGCTGCTTATCCCAGTGTTCGGGATAATAATCCACACCTATTTTCATATTCTGCCTCACATAAATAATTACATATTCCGTTATCAGGATCACGCGGATCTCTCACATAATCTTTATGATACATCATCATTCTGGATTTGTCAACAGCACATTCCGGGAAAGCAGCCCTGAATACCGGTATTGATTATTTTATAATACCGGACCGATTGACTTTTTATACCAATTGAAGTATAATATTCATCAGATAATACCCGTCCGGGATAAAACAGTCTGAGACCCGGAACCGGGAAAAAGTACTGTAAGGAAAAACAGCATTAATGTACCGGATAAAGGAGCATCACTTTATGAAAAGGCTATCAGAAAAACTTCTTTCCGCATTTCTGGCGGGAGCGGCAGTCTTCTCCGCGGCAGTTCCCATGTCTGTCAGCGCCGGAGCGAAAAACGGAGTTGCAGTAAACGAAAAGAACTTCCCCGACCCGATCTTCAGGAGCTGTATCAGGAAAGCCTTTGACGAGGACGGCAACGGATTTCTTGACAGCGACGAGCTCTTCCTTGCGCGCAACGTCCACTGCGAGAACCTCGGTGTCCGTTCGATAAAGGGGATAGAGCACTTCCCTTACCTGACAGGTCTGTGGTGCAAGGGCAACCGCCTCACCGAAATGGATCTTTCACATAACCCGGGACTTGTGGGTATATGGTGTTCGTTCAACGATTTTACCGAGCTGGATTTTTCCGACTGCCCGGATCTTGAATGGGTTTACTGCTTCAACTGCAATCTCCGGACACTGAATGTCAGGAACAACCCGAAGCTCGCGTATCTTGAGTGCAACGCGAACCCCGATCTGAAAGAACTCGATCTGTCACAGAACCACCTGCTCGAAAATCTCTTCGCCAGCAACTGCGGTCTTACATCCCTCGATCTGTCAGGCAATCCGGAGCTTTGTGATCTCACGGCATTCTACAACGATCTGGAGTATGTCGATGTTTCAAAGAACACAAAGATAAAGAGGCTCGATATCTGGCATAATGAGCGGCTGAAAAATATAGATGTCAGCAGTATGAAGGATCTCGAATACCTCAATGTTGCGTGGACTGATATGAGCAGGATAGATGTTAGCCACAACTCTAAACTCTACGAGCTTGTCTGCGGATACAACAAGAGCGGGAAGCTAAAATCAATCGACCTTTCTCACAACCCGGAGCTTGCATACCTTGGAGTAGAATGCAATACCGAGCTTGAAACCCTCGATCTCTCGCATAACCCGAAGCTGTATTATCTCATGGCGTTCGGTCTCACGCAGATAGATCATATAGATATAAGCAGGAACTACCGCCTCTGCAAGGCATACAATGAGGGAGAATATGTGCATGAGACCGAAAACCTCGGCTATGTGTATTCCATGACGCTGGATTACGGCGGAAGCGGCGATCCCTTCGATCAGCTCAGATACTGCGTTGCTTTCGATGACGATACAAAGATAAACGCAAAGTTCAGAGGAAAAAAAGTTCCCGACAGCATCACCGATACAGACGACGGTCATTCCGGTTCGGAGCAGTTCGTTACGAGATACGGAGCAGTACAGACCTTGTATGAGCTTGCGGGAAAGCCCGCAGTAAGCGGTGCTTCGCGATTCACCGATGTTCCGGCAGACTGCCCATATGCAGACGCGGTCAGATGGGGCGAAGCAAACAATATCTGCTTCGGTTATCCCATACTCGCGGAGAACACTTTCTCTGGCAATTCCCCCGTTACAAGACAGGATTTCGGACTTATGGCGCACAGATTCGCAACGTGCATGGGACTCGGTACGGCCTTTGACTACGGAAGAACCGACTGGTTCGACGATTTCACGGATATAGATTTCTACGCGTGGGGGCCTTTCACATGGTCTGTTCAGTTCGGAGTGGTATATCTCGAAGAAGGCGCAAGGAAATGTTACCCTCACGGCAGGATAACATTCGACGAATTCAGATCCGGACTTGACAACCTGACGGATCTTGACGAGGCCGCGTCCTATTCCGCGAGAGTCGGCGGCAACTTCGGAGCCGATTACGTCCCGGACAGCGATGCCGGCACCTCCGGCGCTCCGTCACCAACCCTCAGAGCCGACAGTATCGGACGGAACGGAGTAAAGCTGGTATGGAGCGCACTTTCCGGCGCTGACGGCTATATTGTGCAAAGGCTCGACAACGGCAAATGGAAGAATGTCGGTATCATCAGTGACAGAAACAGGACATCGGTCTCTGTTACAGGTCTCAGAGCCGGAACCGGGTACACTTTCCGAGTGCAGTCATACAAGGAACAGAACGGCCGCAAGTACGCAAAGAACTACTGCGGAGCAATCGATGTTACGACAAGACCCGCCGCAGTCAGCAGGTTCGGCGCGGCTGTCAGCGGCAATGATATCAGGCTGAGCTGGGACAGGGTAAAAAACGCCGAGGGATATCAGTTACAGATGTACAAGAACGGCAAGTGGCAGGTCATAAAGAACTACAGCTCCGGCAAGTACACCGGACAGACTGTCAGGGGGCTCCGAGCGGGAACATACAAGTTCCGGATACGCACATATATAACCGCTGACGGCAGGAAGATCTACAGCGGATATAAAACGATAACCGTGAATATCGGATAAAAAAGACATCCCGGCCCGCAGGAACATACGGGCCGGGATGTTTTCGGATTAAAGGGATTATCTGCCGCCGCACGTCCCGGAGCCTGTAAAAATTACTCTTGACAAGTCTGTACAGATAATATATAATTTAAATATCAACCGATGAACCGTCGTCAGTTACAAAGTATTATCATCTGCGGTACGGCTTGTCTGTCACATCATAGGAAGGAATGAAGATATGAAAGATCTGAAAAAACGTATATTGTCATTCATCACATCGGCTGCGGTGGCTGCCGCAGGTCTTGTCCTGCCGGTATTCCCGGCGAAGGCTTCCGCCCTCGAGGACAAACCGATCATCGTTACCCTCGGCGACTCTTATTCGTGCGGCGAAGGCATTGTCCCGTTCTTCGGACAGGACAATAAATTCCCCACAGAAACCACCGTAAACCCGGACTGGCTCGCTCACAGATCGAAAGAAGCATGGCCGGGCAAACTGACGCTTCCGGGCGTTACCGGCACAATGGCAGATCACTGCAATATCGGAGCGGCCGACGAAAAAGACGTGAACTGGTATTTTGCAGCGGCTTCGGGTGCAACGACAGATGATCTCACAAACCCGCAGAACATTGATTATGATTATGACGGCAGCCACCACGGAAGTGCCTCCATTCCCGCGCAGCTCAATATACTGAACGGCCTGACTCTGACCGACAACGATTTTGTCACGATATCCATCGGCGGAAATGATATCGGCTTCGTGG
>JAEEJW010000224.1 GCA_016282095.1 Ruminiclostridium sp.
GATAAATGAAAGGAATATCATGCCATGATAATCGACATATCACAGGAAGTATTTTCCTGCCATACCTTCCCCGGCGATCCGGCGCCTGTCCAGACACACCCAATGAGCATCTCAAACGGAGATATCTGCAATCTGACAGAGTTTTCCATGTGCGCGCACAACGGCACTCATGTTGACGCACCGTACCATTTTATTAATGACGGGAAAACAGTCGACGAAGCCGGACTTGTCCCGTTCGTGGGTGAATGCTATGTAGCGAGGCGTGACGGTGAGCTGACTGCTGACGATGTTATCGACATAATGGAAGCTGCGCGCGACGCTGATGCCGCAAAACGCATACTGATCGCGGGAAAGGCGACAATGACAGCCTCCGCGGCAAGGGCTTTCGTACAGGCAGGTATAATACTTTACGGTAACGAAAGCCAGACTGTAGGGCCGGAGGATGCTCCTGCCGAAGTACATCTTATAATGCTCGGAGCTGGCATTGTTCTGCTTGAGGGTATAGTGCTTGACGATGTGGCAGAAGGCAGATATTTTCTGAGTGCCGCACCGCTGAACCTCGGCGGCTGCGACGGTGCGCCGTGCAGAGCTTATCTTATTAATAACTGATCCCGTAAATTATCATAAAAGTGTAACCTGACGCAATCATTCCGTGTCTGTATATACAGAAGAATAAATCCCACACCTTTGCGGAGGCTTGACATGAATGACAATGAAATAATCGGGCTGTATTTTGCGCGTGCGGAGAGTGCAATAACAGAAACAGACAAAAAATATGGTGCTTACTGCAGAGGAATTACTTTCGATATACTCGGAAACCGTGAGGACAGCGAGGAATGTGTCAGTGATACATATATGAAAGCGTGGAACTCCATTCCGCCCCAACAGCCGAAGAACCTCGGAGCTTTCCTTTCGGCAATAGCCAGAAATGCCGCTCTGAATATGCGCAGAAACCTTTCCGCGCTAAGACGCGGCGGCGGAAAAGCAGAGGACGTATACGATGAGCTGGCCGAATGTATAGCGGATAAGCAGAACGTTGAACAGCAGTTTGACGACCGCGAGATCGTGCGTATACTTAACGGCTTTCTCGGAAAGCTCGGATCCGAAAAGCGCATCATGTTCATGAAACGGTACTACCATTTCCGAAGTATCTCTGAAATAGCCTCGGAAATGAATATCAGCGAAGAAAAGGTAAAGACTACCCTGCACCGGGTGCGCGGGAAGCTGAAAAAAGAACTGGAAAAGGAGGGTATCGAGCTGTGAATGAACGTGCTGTAAAGCTTGCCGCTGCTATCGGCAACGTGAATGAAAAGTACATCGAGGAATCCATGGACGGAATACTCTCCCTGAACATAAAGACTGCGGAGCTTACCACCGATGTACCCGCAACCGCTGCGTCCGCGCAAGGGAGCAGAAAGAGCAGGAAAAATGATAAGGAGCCCTTCCCTGTCCGGACAGCCATATTCGCCGGTATAGCGGCAGCACTGATAATAACATCGGCAGTGCTTGTGATTACGAAGTTCGGTGCGGGAAAGATAGATGTCAGCGGCGGTCAGGTGACAGATACCTCTGCTGCAACGGTCATTTCATCCGATACGGAACCGGTAATGCCCGTACAAACCGACCTGGAAACGCTGAAAGTAAAATACCCCGAATATTTCGGGTGCAGCTCGTTCAAGGGGCTTGAGATATACGCCGAGATGAACACTAACGGCGAATGGGTTTTCCGGCTTATGAGCGGAACGAACCGAAACAAGTCGGATGAAGAGATAAGAGCGCTTTCTCCTGCAAGCGCCGATGAAATGCGGGAGATACTGAACTGGTACAAGGAAAACAATACCGATGAGGAGCAGCTGTACTTCTTCATAATGGTTATAGGAAATAACGACAAACCAACCGATGACAACTCTCTGTATGAAATGCTCGGTATCTCCTCCTATGACACAGAATGGACACCCGAACCGGCAGAAGATGATACCGGACTTTCCGGGCCTTCCGACCCTGCTATGAAGGACTATGTGTTTTATGACCCGGACAATACTGACCTTACAGCGAACGGAAACGGATATTCTGCCGACACTTCAAAGAGTTTTATCCTGACGGGAAGTCTGAAATACCGCGGAGATACCCCGCTTTACGGTTGGTACCTGTGCAGTCATCGGCTTACCGCCGACCCCGATGACCCGAATTACCTGTACGGACTCCTGTACTTTGTAGTCACCAAAGACGGCAAGCAGACAACGGAGGAAATCCCTGTCATTGAGGGAACGACGGAGCCTTACCGCATAGACCCTGGGACACTTGATGATTATCTCACGGAGATAGTCTTTATGGAACACGAAGGCCCGCTCTCGGAACTTACCGAAGAACCGCCGCTGTACAACGTGCTCAAGGCAGCTTACGGAGACAGCAGCGATGCCTTTGCCACCACATTCTACAGACTGTACGAAGACGGAACCGTACAGCGCTTCGAGAACGATGTTGACAGCTCGATAACCGGCAGTGCAACGGCTGTGGGAATGAAGCTGTCCGCCGGTTTTGCCAGATACATCGGATCCGTTCAAGGATACGATCTGAATGACGATGTGACAGGCATAATGCTGCATTTTGATTTCTCAAACAACACAGTCGAGGCTTGGAGAGACGAAAATCCGACAGGTGAACCCGCACCGGAGGCGGAGATAATACCCGAAGTTACCGATGTTCCCTACAATGATTATGTTATAGCTGTTAGCGAAACGGCGCCGACCGAGCCCGGAGAGGTAATGATAATCCACGACGAATATTTTCCTGCAACATTTGAAATACAGGAGGAGATACTATGCAAGCATGACCGCAATCCAGGTGAGAATCCACCCTGGGGCAGCATGATTGTTTTTAACGGCGAAGTATACGTCATGGAGACCGTCGCGATCGATTCAAAGGGATATGCTGAACAGGTGAAGCTGCTTTATGATGATCCCGATAAACTATTTGAAGCGCTTGATAGATACATTTTTGACGGCGATCTTAATGTCGGACTGCTGAATAAGTATGCGCGAGCTATACTCGGTTCGGGAAGCTGTGTCGGTATTCTCGACAATCGTTCATTTGCGGGAACGCATTACCTGACAGACGGTGATTATATACTTGTAACTTTCGACGACGGACGCTCATTCTGGCTGTATGAAAAAGACCGGACAGAACGGCTCACGAATTATCGCCGTATCATAGAAACGCTTTGGATGAACCATAATGAATTCCCGGATATGAACGCGGTAATGGTAACGGACTTTGATAAGAAAGCCGAAAACGAGTGGAGAGAAAACTATATCAAGATAATCGACTCGCGTGAAAACCTTGACAAAATAAAGGAACTTATCGGCAAGGAGGTGCCGGGCGCGGAGGGACAGTACAGACTCGTTACGCCCGAGGAGGAGATCGCTGACTGGCTGCCGGTGACACAGACGAAATGGGACGGAGATAAACTGTATTATGAAAATACGGAGCAGGTCGATATGTACAACATCGCGTTCGACAGCGGAGTTTACACCGGTTCTCTCGTATATGGTCTCGGCGCACCGGAAAAGATCGCCGGAAAGCTCATAGAGCTTGGTGCCGAAGAAGAAGCCGAACGATTCCTGAATGATGCAGCACAGCGGTACTCTCATGGCTGGAGCTTTGAGTTCCTGATGCCTTATGACAGCATACTCGACCATATCAAACTCGGCAAGCGGAAGAATATCTATCTGAAAATAACCAACAATATCATCATCGAGATATTTGTGGGTACCGATGAGAATGGCATACCGATCACCACAGACGACTGCCGCATACTCGTAAAGGATCAGCAGCTAACGGCTGCGCGGAGCGTCGTGGAGTTCTTCCGTGACAACCGCGAGATGACATACTATGACTATGCCGAGGGCGGCGATCGTTATTACAGCATAAGCGGTCTTATCGTAAGCTGGGATATGACCAAAACTCCCGGCTCGAAGTCGCCGAATGCTTCTTTCACGCTCCTCGTCGACAACGAAGAATGGTTTGATGCTATAAAATGGTACACCGAATATCAGCTCCCCGATGATCTTATTCCGGACAAGAGGATAGAGTTCACATCAAACCCTGTTGACTTCGGTGATATGGAAATGTACGAATACGAATAATAACAACGGCTCCGGAATTTCCGGAGCCGCTGTTTTTACAGAAATTTTCTCAATCCGTCGGCATACTTCTCTTCCTGTCCCAGCAGAGCCTCGGCATTCTGCAAAGTGTCCATTGAGGCATGGTGTGAACGGTTCACCGATCGGGCGATATCGACTATGCCCATGTTCGTGCCGTTGTACATAAGCTCTGCGATGTTTCCCCTGCTGCTGTCACGCATAGTTTTCATCGTAATGCCCACCGAAGCCATGAGCGACTGCATAGCCGGTACCGGGTTTACACGATGACCGTCCTTCGCGAGTGTATTCTTTACATCGGTGCAGTTGTCGGCATAGTGACGCATCTGACGGCGAAGATAATCGTTGAGTTCGGGATCGCGGCTCCTTGAAAGCACCTGCTTTGTGCTGTCATAAGCCATTCTGCTGTTCTTGTATATCGTGTTCAATATATCTATATCGTTTTTTTCAAGCATCTTTCTGTTCCTCCGCTTTGGGTTCGATAATAGTATGTGCGGAAAAACGATTATTATTCCTTCATGCTTTAAGTTTCTTATATATGCGGGAAGCGATGAACGCGATAAAAACAGCAAATACAAAAAGTATCATTTCCATTGCCCACATGGATATCATTCCCGAAGAATAGAACCCAATTGAAAAATCGAAGAGCGCGTGCAGCAGTACGGCTATCGGAAACAGAAAGAATTTTTTCTTTTCTCTTACCGCAGCAAAAACAAGTACAGAAAACGAGATGTGAACAGCTATCGCGGGCAGGCGCTCAAAAACGCCGAGCAGACATTCCGGTATCGTAAAGCTCGTGTACTGATCGAGCTGCGCAAAAGCATTGGCTTTCATTGCTTCGTCCATATTCGCCGTAAGCTGGTCGCCCATGCCGTTGTTGAACATAATTCCCATAACAGCTATTGACATAACCTGAAAACCTGTATAAATGCTCTCGAAACCGCCGTGACCGATACCATAGGTGATCGAAGTACGGCGAGCCTCATACTTTTTCAGCACAAACTTAAAGGCAACGAAGCGTCCTGTCTCCTCGAACACGCCCGCAAGCACACCCGCGGTCAATGCATTAAGCCACACATTTCCGCTTATCGTTTTAGCAAGGGGATTATCCGCGTACACGAGAAGATACGCTGGAGCGAGCTTCAGTATTATTGCAAACACCAGCCATGTGACCGCACCTATTATCATAGGTATAATGCTCTCTTTTGTCTTTATCTTCCATATTATTGCAAGGACTATCGGGATCAGCATCATCAATATGCTCTGCATTATAAGTCCTATGACCGATTCGTCTGTAAAATGTATATTATCCATTATTCTGCTCCTTTTCCCAGTCTGTGTAGATCTGATGTGACCCCTTTACTGTCACAGCAACAACGACTAATATTATTATCATAGCAGTTATAATTGACGGTAATCCTCGCAGCACTATGCCTGCAAGTATTATCGCTACTCCGCCGAAGAACATCACTGTCCCGCTCATTCTCTGTGAGCGCGCCCAGACTTCCTCATTCTTCATACTCCATGTCGTCCGCAGCCCCAACAGCCCGTTCATTTTAAGTTTCGGTACTATGTTCCCGAGTATTGTGAACAGTACCCCGAACAGCACACACATTACCGAACAGTACAGTTCTCCCGATGAGCCCTGCAACGACTGTACACCATTGAAGCCCATAACAATGAAAATGATCTCTATGCCGAGCATTACCAAATTTATCATCGTGCATATTATCCCGCTTATTTTCGCATTGCCCGCGGCGTGGGCTGCAGTCTTTTCGTCCTGCGCCTTGTTCGAGTTTGCTTCAAAGTTTCTGCGGATAAATATGCCGATGACAGCTGTAAGTATTATAATTGCCGCGAAAATAAAAACCTCAAATTTCGAGCCGATGCGGTCAACTTCACCACTCACCCCGAAATGTACAGGTACCTGATCAGGAAGTATTTGTATACCCGCAGCAGCGATTATCAGCGCAAGTGCGGATGTTATCAGAAGTCCTTTATTCTTCATTTCCCATTTCACCCGCCTTCAATTTTTCCGAACCGGCCCCGAACTGTCCTATCCACAACAGTATCTCATCAAATACGCTCGTGTTCAGTTCGTAGTAGATGAAATTCTTCTCCTTGTACTCGATGACCATATCCGCTTTTTTCAGCAGTTTCAGGTGATACGAAAGCGCCGCAGGCGTGATATTCAGTTTTTCCGCTATCTCGCCGGCATTCATTCGTCCGCCGCGCAGCATCGTTATTATCTCGCGACGCTGATCATCGGACAGTATCTTGAATGTTTCCGATATTTTCATAGAAACACCCCTTTCTTTGGTTGGATCTTTATCTTTTCAGCAGCAGATTTTTGCATTGATCTATTTAAAATTTTCTTTAAATAGATAATACCACAATTCTTTTCGTTTGTCAATAGTTATTTAAAAATATTTTTAAATAGATTTGACAATGCAGTGAAAAAGTAATTCTTACCATAAATGGTTTATGTCTACATCTTCGCAAAAATATGTTTGTTATAATACCAAACCTCACAATGCGCAGGGTCAATAAAGCTTACTTTCAACCGAAGCAGAGTTTTAGATATCACACAAAAATATCCCGCAGGGTCACTTCCCTGCGGGATATCTTATTTGATCTTTCTTATGTATTCTGCCAGTTCAAGAGCCATTTCTTCCTGTTCTGTGATTCGGGGATGACCGGGTGTTGCAAGACCGTTTCTTCTGAATCTGTAACGTGTTACTGCCGGGTCGGCAAGTTCTGCGACAAGCTCGTCCAGTATGTAGTCCCACTTGATCTCATGCATCAACACAGTGGATATCAGCACAAACTTCGATGTCTTGTACCTGCCTTTAAGATCAAGAATGATATCCTTGAAACGGGATTTCCATTTTTCGGTGTATTCCCTGTTGTACACTGCATCGGGGTCAGGATTCGCGTCATTCTGGCATAACGCGAATACCACGACATCAGGCGTATAGCGGCTGAAATCCCATTCCGAGACTCCGCAGGGCGCATAAGGCACATAGCTCAGCTTGTCGTATGTGGATTCAAGGCCTGTGAGTGTTTCTGTCGATGGTCCGTAGAAATAGCCCGTATGGTCGAGCAGAGACAGTCCGCCCTGTGAGTTGTTGTTGAATTCAGCGTTCAGCTTACGGGCAACAGAGAATGTGTAGCTGAAATAGCTGTTATCATAACAGCCGCCGTGCTCTGACGGATCGCACAATCCCTCGAAATAAACCGCCTCGGTGACTTCTCCGGCGGATACGCTGTCTCCAAAGAACTCAAGCTTCATATCGTACTTTCTGTTCGCGGGAGCCACCTCATCGCACTCGGCTGAAAGGAAACGGAAATAATGCGCCGCTGCCTGACGCTTGAAGATAACGCAGCTGTGGAATGTGTCGGCAAGGCCTTTTGCCAGCGTTATCTCCTGCTCTGCCTTATCCCTGTCCAGTTCAAATTTAAGCTGTGCGCCGTCTATAAGCGCACCTATCCACATTCTGTCGCTCATGGGGATATTTTCTATCTTTATTTTCAGTTCAGTCCCCGCAAAATTGAATACTATATTGCTGCCGGGCCAGATAAGCATAGGGGCTTTCGGATCTGTAAAATCCACTCTTCCCATGTAAGCGAATGCCTTGTTGTCTGCCTGAAATACTGCCATTGATTTACCGCCTTTCAAAATTTTTTTACTTGACAAAATTCCCGTTTTATCGTAAAATAAAAAGGATATGATAATAAGGAAGGAGGCATACTATGCTTACACGCAGACAGAAAAATTCCCTGCGCGGGTTTACGGCCGCGTTATCGGGCTGTACGCTGCTTGCCGCCTTTCTTATATTCACGAACATATCAAACGCTTCCGAAGCCGAGGTTGTCGTTTTCTCCGAAATTCTCGACGGTGCAGTCGCCTATCAGGACGACAGTGATATACCTGCGGAGACTCTCGCAGCGGAGGAACTCACCGAAACGATGTTCTCCGAGGAGCTCGCCACATTTACACTGACCCTGCCTCCGGAATTTGCGTTCACCGAGGAAGATATCTCCGGGAGACTTTCTCCCGAAGAATTGACGATAGACCTTGACGAGATCGGAGCGCCGGATACCACGGAAGAAATAACCACTGTCTCCGAAGCTCCCGCTGCCACTGTATCACACGCTTATCAAGGTACCGTGAAAGGCACCGGAACAGCTCCGCTGACCACAGTGTCTGAAACTACCGCGGTAACAACTGAGCCTGAAACCGAAACTACAACATCCCCGACTACTCCGCAGACCACCACTTATATTACTTCATCGACAACGACACTGACTACAACCAACTCAGTAACAACTACCACGGAAGCGACTACGACCACGAAGGCAACTACTGCCGCCACCACACAGACAACTACACCGGCAACTACGACCGCAACGACTGCGCGTGCTACTACCGTTACCACAACTACAAAAGCTACTACAACCACAAAAGCAACTACAACTACCGGAACTTCAGCGACTACAACTACAGTCACAGCCGCTACTACCGCTCCGCCGGAGACAGTAACGGATAAAACTGCATTCACAAATATCGGAGGCGGAACATTCTCCACCGATCCGAATATATACCTTACTCTGTTCGAGCTTGTCAATTCAGCCCGCCGGGAAGCCGGGCTCAACGAGCTCTGGTATTCAGCAAGACTCCATGAGGTCTGTCAGCTCCGCACAGGTGAGCTTACTTCTTATTACTCCCACACACGGCCTGACGGTACCAAGTTCAGCACTGCGTTCAAAGAAATAGGCGTTAACTATACGATCTGCGGTGAGAATATCGCATACGGCCGCAATATGTTCAAGACACCCGAGGAGATATTCCAGGCCTGGATGGATTCGCCTTCACACCGTGAAAACATACTCAATCCCAACTATGAATGTGTGGCATTCGGCCTCAGCATTCTGAAAATCGGGAACGATACATATTACTACTGGTCTCAGGAATTTGCGGCGCTGGAATGATCTCCGGCGTCGTTCTTCTTTTCAGCATCATTTTTCTCACGCAGACAATTGTAACCGAGACCGAGCACAGCAAACATGAACGGCGCTGTATAATATTTCGGATTGCCGAAGAAAGCCGAGACACAGTAGCCAAAAACAGCAGCCAGTGCCATGAGGGTATAACCGTCCATTATCCTGCGGTGTTTCAGTCCGCGTATAAAAACGGCTAAAATACCGCCGACGTAACATATCAGCGCCGGTATGCCGAAGAACAGCGCATACTGGAGGTATTCATTGTGAGCGTGTATGCCGGTGGATGATCTTTTGAGCAGGATATCGGCCCAGCCTTCAACACCCTGTCCGAATACCGGGCTTTCAAGTATACCCTCGACCGCAGTAGTCCATAACACCCAGCGCGATGTTCCCGCAAGACCTGACGTTTCACTTCCGGCTGCTATGTTTGATACGTCGTTGCCGAGATTGACGAAATTATCGGACATCGATCCCTGCCATGTTGTCAGGACCAGTGAGAACAGAACAAGTGCAGCCGCCGGAACCATCACTTTCAGCGGGAATTTCTTATATACTATTATACCGGTGACGATAAAGAACAGAAATCCTGCCCATACAGCGAGATAGCTGCCGAATGTATCGTTAAGGACGAGCACAGCGCAATGTACGACAGCGGATACGAGGCCGGCTATCTGCCAGCTGCGGCTCTTTTCATAAAGGAACATACCCGTGCTGAGCATTATCATTATCGTAAGATAATAGGCATAGTGGTTCGGATTATTGAATACTCCCGGCATACAGTAATCCCACATATAGTGGAACGAAGGTATCGGAAACAGATACATATCAACAAGTGCGAATACCGCAGTAATGAAAGATATCAACACGAAAAATCTTATCACAGCCGTCTTTATTTCCGGCAGATCTATACATGAACCGCAAAAGAAGAACACAGCAAGGAACGAAATGTACATCATATGCCCTTCGTTATGGTATATGCCAAGGTCATTGTAAGGATCATCATACGTCGGTATCCCGACAACAAGAAAAGATATCAGCATACAGAGAAGAAACGCTGCAAAAAACAAGAACGGGATATTTCCCTTTATTATATCCGCAGGCCTTCTGCCGGACACGACCGCCCGGTATATCTTCATTATAGCGGTTATCCCAGCGATTATCAGGAATACCATCCTGAGCGGATCAAGAATATTGAAAGGCATGAAAGGAGTCGCTGAAAACAAACGTCCGATAAATACCAGAAGCGGCATTGAACCGATGAGCAGAAGCGGTATCGCAGCGATCCACTGCACGGTATATTCTGTTATATATTTAGCTGCGGCATCTGAGTATTTCTTCAGCACGCTTTTCTGATTATTTTCGGACATGGCTGCCTCCCGGTATGGTTTTCTTTTCTATCCGATTATATCATCTGCGGAAGGTTTTGTCAAGGACTATCGTTTACAGGTGTATATCTGCCCACAGGTATTGACAAAATAACATAAAGGTGTTATAATATACAGACACCGAGCGGAAAGATACGTCCGACCGCAAGGAACAAAAAGAAAAGCAACCGACACCGTGACCTGCGGAGTTTACATACTGCGCGCTCGAGGTGAAAGGCACAAATATGAGTATTCTGCGCCTTTGCATATCCTGTCGGATAATGTATCGGCGCTTTTTCATTAAAAAAAGGAGACAAACACTATGAAGAAAACAGCAACAAGACTTACTGCAGCACTGGGCGCCATGCTGATGATGTTTGGCGCAGGCTGTGCCAACAACGGCAGCAATGCACAGACCACCACGACAGCAACCGAAACCGCTGCCACGACTGAAACGATCGCTGAAACGACTGCGGAAAGCACAACCGAAACAACTACCGCGGAAGAACCCGCCGATACCACCACAGGCACAACTCCTCCCGAAACCGAGGCAGATCCGAACAGAGTACCCGGTATGGTAAAAGTCGCAGCGCTCAAAGGCCCGACAGCTATGGGTATGATTGATTTCATGAATAACTGCGAAAGCTATGATGACAGCATATTTGACTTTGAGATATATGCTGCTCCGGATGAGATCACTCCCCTGCTCATAAAGGGCGATCTCGATATTGCCTGCATTCCGGCAAACCTGGCTTCCGTGCTTTATAACAAGACTGAAGGCGAGATCGAAGTCCTTGCTATAAACACTCTCGGTGTCATCTATATCGCCGAAAGCGGCTCCGAGGACATACAGTCTTTCGCAGATCTTAAGGGCAAGACCATTTACGCAAGCGGTCAGGGCTCGACACCCGAGTTCGCTCTCAACTATCTGCTGGAGCAGAACGGCATCGCGGATGATGTCAATATCGAATGGAAATCCGAGCACGCGGAATGTGTCAGCGCCATAACCGAGAACGGCGGTATCGCAATGCTGCCGCAGCCGTTTGTTACCACAGCTATGATGAAAAATGAGGGTATAAGAATTGCGCTCGATCTCACGGAAGAATGGAACAAGCTCGACAACGGCAGCACAATGATAACAGGTGTTGTTGTAGCGAGAAAGGATTTTGTTGAAAACAGTCTTCCCTATCTCAAGGAATTCCTTATGGGCTACAAGGCTTCCGTTGAGTATGTTACAACCGAAACTGACGGTGCCGCGGCACTTATCGGCAAGTATGACATCGTACCTGAAGCTGTCGCAAAGAAAGCCCTGCCTGCCTGCAACATCACATATATTGACGGCGAAGAGATGAAGGCCAAGCTGTCCGGCTATTTACAGGTTCTTTACGATTCTCTCGCGCAGTCTGTAGGCGGCAAGCTGCCCGGTGATGATTTCTACTTTGTGGGCTGATCGTCAATGCCATAAGCGGTACCCCGCAGGAAAACCTGCGGGGTATTTTGAACTATAGTACCTAAGGTGACGTTATGAAGAAGAAGATTTTTACGGTGTGTGCGATAATATTCTGGCTTGCAGTCTGGCAGATCGCGGCAATGGCTGTGGGAAAAAGTCTTCTGCTGGCATCACCGGTTGAGGTCGTACAGAGACTCATGACTCTGATACCCGAAGAGACGTTCCTGCCGAGTATACTGTTCAGCCTCGGAAGGATAATGCTCGGTTTCGCGCTGGGTACCGTTACGGGAATCCTTTTAGCCGTACTTGCCGGGAAGTTCATGGTATTTGAGAAACTGTCCGCACCGCTGATATCTGCGATAAAAGCCGTTCCTGTAGCGTCATTCACGATACTGGCACTTATATGGATATCCTCATCGGAACTGTCAGTACTTATAACTTTTCTGATAACCGTTCCGGTGGTCTATTCCAACGTTTCTGAGGGAATCCGTTCTTTTGACAGGAAACTTACTGAAATGGCAGACATCTTCCGGATACCGCCTGTGAGACGCTTTGTGGGTATATATCTGTCGCAAGTGATGCCCTACTTCCGCTCAGCGGTGAAGCTGTCTGTCGGGCTGTGCTGGAAATCGGGCGTTGCGGCGGAAGTCATAGGTACTCCACGCGGCTCCATCGGGCAGATGCTCTATAACTCAAAGGTATATCTTGAGACCGCAGATCTTTTTGCGTGGACGCTCGTTATAATCGTTCTGAGTATTATTACCGAAAAGCTGGTGCTGCTGCTTATCGACATAGCGGCAAAACGTATTGAAAAACTGTAAGGAGACAGAGAAATGCTGAAAGCGGAAAACATAAAAAAAAGATTCGGCGATCTCACCGTGCTGGATGGCTTTTCTCACTGCTTCGCAGAAGGCAGTTTCACTACGGTCATGGGGCCGTCGGGCTGCGGTAAATCTACCCTGTTGTCTGTGCTTATGGGACTGCTCATCCCCGATGAAGGAATCGTGACACGCAGCAGTGATAAGCTGAGCGCGGTATTCCAGGAAAACAGGCTTTGCGAAAACCTTTCTGTTCTATCCAACCTTCGGCTGGTTCAGGGCAGAAAAAAAGAACGCTCCGGACTGATACCGGAGCTTGAAGCAACAGGACTATATAACTGCGCAGACAAACCGGTCAGAGAGCTGAGCGGCGGCATGAAGCGCCGCACTGCGCTGCTGCGTGCTCTGCTGGCTGATTATGATATACTCTTTCTCGACGAGCCGTTCAAAGGACTCGACACGGAAACTAAAAACAACGTTATGATATACACGCGGGAAAAGACCGCAGGCAGAACAGTTATCCTTGTTACTCACGATGCGGATGAAGCCGCATTCTTCGGCGGTGAAACGATCATGCTTTCTCCGTCGTGAGACTTTCGAGATAAGGCAGCTCCCGCTTCATGTCGCGGCGTACTTCTTTCTGCCAGAAATATTCGCCTATGAACAATATGCGTTCGGAACCTCTTTTTCCGAATATTGCCTGTATCAGCCTCCTGCGGGAATATATCAGTCTGCTTGCCTCAATGACTTCACGCTGTAGCTGAGCGGGTGTCATATTCTTAGGGTAATGCACAGCCTTACCTGTACAGCGGGACCAATTCCCCTGATCTATCAGGCTGTCCTTATGCGTTTCATAAACGGGCGTTCCGGGAACGAAATACATCGACTGTATCAGCACTCCGCTGATATTGTTCTTTATAACGAAATCGGCAAGCCGCTTCCCTATCCCGGGAGTGTGATTGTCTGCACCGAATATGAACAGACCGCGGGTACGAAGTCCGTGACTCTGTATATTACGCACCGAACGGAGTATTTCCGAATAGGTGCTTTTTTTGTGGTAATTCTCAAACGACTCATCTTCAAGGAACTCTATCCCAAGTGCCAGCTCCTCGAATCCCGCCTTTTTCAGCAGCTCGAGCATATCGTCATCAAATCCTACCTCATAGCGTGCCTGAATGGTGAACGAATACTTTATGCCGCTTTCGATAATCGCGTTCAGCGTTTCAACTGCCCATTTCCTGTCAGCAAAGAAATTGTCGTCGGTTATCCAGAGAATATTCAGCATACGTTTGCCGAAAAAATCCACGGCAGCCCTGATATCTTCCACTACATTCTGCGGAGAACGTGTTCTGACAACACGGCCGAACGCTGCCACAAGCGCACAATAATCGCAGTTGTGCGGACAGCTTCTTGAAGCGTGTACCTGCGGCCATATCGTGGAGCGGCGCGCCATCTTCCTGAAATTGTACATAAGGGCACGATCCGGTACGACATCAAGAGATCTGGGCGGCACCGGTTCTCCGAAAGACACGATCTCACCGTCACGCCTGCAGACTACACCGGGCAGCTCCGGTAATTCTCCGCGCTCTATTCTCCTGACGAACTCCGGCAGAAGCTCGTCGCCTTCTCCCCGGGTCACATAATCGCCGTATTCTATCGCTTCCCTGTACGCAAGAGTAGCATGCAGACCTCCGAACACTATCAGAGCCCTGCTGTTGGCTCTGATCTGCTGTGCAAGCTCATAACCGCGGTTCGCGCTGAAAGTGAATATACTTATGAACACGATATCCGCATCGTAGATGTCCTGCCATATTATCTTCGATATGGATTCACTGTAGCATAAAACGTCATCCCACTCACGTTTCAGTATGGTCGCAAGAGTGATAATGCCGTTGGAAGGCGTTCTTATGTATTTATCGTAAACATACAGATTTTTCGGCGAAGGCCGATATGGAAGATTACCGGGTTCTATAAATCTTATCTTCATTTTTTCTCCATGCGTATGTTTGTCTGACGCATATATATACGATTACTATTTTTATCAGAAGGCAGCAGTATGCCGTATTTTTTCCCGATTTCTGTGAATACTACGGATAAAGGAGCATCTATGACACCGATATTCATTATAGGCGATACTGCAGACTGTACGCTTGAAAAACTTATACGCGGGTGTCTGTCCCGCACATACAACGTAACATATATAAAAGGCAGCGAATATTCCGTACAGGGCTGCGGCTATGAGCTGGTGTGCTTCGACTGCTGTACACCGGTGATCTGTGGAGCGGAAAACTCCGTAGTTATTGCAAAGAAGGACGCTGTTATCCCGGAAGATCTGCCGCATGACTGCACGACCGTATTCTGCCCGGAAAACGAAAGGCAGCTGTGCGCTGTCCGGAAGAGCGGAGTTCTCGCACTGGACTGCGGCTTTTCTCCCAGATCCACAGTCTCATTTTCCGGAAGCAGCGAAAATCGGCTTGTCATAACACTTAACCGCACCATGACCGCTCTGTCAGGCCGTGAGATACAACCGCTGGAATTTCCGGTGGAAAGGTATGGCGCGGATCCTTACAGTCTGATGTGCTTCACGGCGCTGCGTCTGCTACTTGACGACTTCGACAGCGAACTTGGCAGGCTGATATAGCCATAAACGCTCCGCACATATTCAGGATGTTTTTTAAGCCGTTACCTTATTGTGCTTCTTCAGGAATTCAACAAATTCGTCTTCCGGCAGAGGCTTAGAGAAATAGTAGCCCTGTATGAAATGGCAGCCCAGCTCTTCGAGGCACTGTAAATTTTCCTCGGTCTCAACACCCTCGGCGACCAGCTCCTTGTCGATGTCCCGCATCATCTTCACTGTGTTGCGCATTATCGAAAGGCCGTCCGGAGACTGCATATCGTCAACAAGGCTCTTATCGAGCTTTATAATTTTGAGCGGGAGACGCGACACGCGCTGCATATTGGAGTATCCTGTACCGAAATCGTCAAGTGAGAAGGTATATCCCATACCCGAGAGCATTTCGAGGTTGTTGTCCATTATTCCTGCTCCGATATCCGCGCTTGTCGTTTCGGTGATCTCAAGATTGACCTTGTCGGGTGATACACCGTATTTCTCTCCGAGCATCGCAAGCTTTGCGGGAAGCTCCTCCTGCAGACACTGCATTACTGACAGGTTTACTTCTATGTATTCGAGCCCGAGTTTATCGAGATCATTCTCCGATATAAAACGATGTACATCCTCAAGCACGAAATCACCTATCGGCAGAATAACGCCTTTGCGCTCGGCTGCTGGAATGAATATACCCGGGGACACAAAACCATACTCGTCATCAATGAGTCTTATAAGCGCCTCGGCGGAAATGAAACGCCCGTGTGCCACCGAATAGATCGGCTGATAATAAATACGGAACTTGTGCTCTGCTATGGCACGGTTCAATATCAGATCCATGTGGCTCATTATGCCGTAATCACGGGATGCTACGATATCCGATGCCTTCGTATAAAGGCAGTCGCCGCGCAGCTGAGTGCTGAACTCATGTCCGAGCCTTATGATCTCCTCGAAATCATTGATATCATCGGGAACAGATATGCAGCAGACACGCGGAATAAGGCGCTCACCGGACGAGACTGCTTTTTCCGAACTCCGCACCATGTCTCCGTAGACACGTCTGACACAGTCCTCTACATCGAATTCCATATTCTCGATGATAACATAGATATAGCCCGGCTGTTCAAAATATATATCGCAGAAAACGTGCTCACGGACAAATATGGTCTCGATCTGCTTTATGATCTGCGCCAGATAGGCGCAGTAACGTTCCTCGCCAAGATAATAATACAACTGTTTCGCGTTTATGAAATCAACAACGGCTATCTGCACGCGGCGTTTCATATCGAGCACCTTTTTCAGTTCACGGCGATACGCAAACAAACTCAGGGAGCCTACCGAAGCATCGGTAATCTCCTCAGGACGCAGTACGAACAGAACGATCAGTAAGCAGGAGAATGCAGCAGCTATCGTTTCCACCAGGTACTGCGGATAGAAGAACTGGAAGACGACAGCTCCTACGATAAGTATAGACAGTGACATCAGCGACAGAGTCTTTGTCTTACTCATATACCGTCTCAGATGCACGATATACAAGGTAGCTGCACCGGAATACAGTAGGGTGATTGCATATATTACCCATATAAGGAAGCCTCTTGCATAGCCGGTTTCGGCCTCTACGGTGAAGGCGGCACCCGTGAACGGGTTTGTCAGCAGTATCAGCATTAACAACACGAAAGGCGCACAGATCATCATTTTTATCTTATTCAGACGTACTCTGAACCACGTTCCGGTGACCGCAAATGAGAAGAAATAATAACCAAGCATTGCAAATGACTGCGTAGTGTAATAAATGTATGCAGAGAGCGTCGCGGTGAATATTCTTAATCCGTCCGCAGGCAGTTGGCGCAGAGAAAGCTCTAATGTAATGTCAGACAAAGTCATGAATGAGAGTATGATTATAAGCGTTATGAACAAGCGGTTCGTTATGCCGCGGGTCATTTTGCGGATAAGGACCGTGAGTATGATTATTAGAAATATCGGCAGTGCGCAGATATCAAAATAAAGCACCGTCTGCATATCACAGTCCTCCTTTCGCTTTTTTCCGGCAGCGTTCACACTGTCTGTACAGGATTATGCTCCTTTATGAATGATACGAACTTGTCCTCCGGCAGAGGCTTCGAGAAATAATAGCCCTGTATGAAATCCACACCGAGCGACGAGAGCTGATTGAGCTGTTCGGCAGTCTCAACTCCTTCACACACTATCTCCTTATGGATATCCTTCAGCATGCAGACCGTATTCTGCATTACTGAGAGACCGGCCCGATTCCGGATATCGTCAACGAGCGTCTTATCGATCTTGATTATTTTCAGCGGCAGCCTTGAAATACGCTGCATATTTGAATAACCTGTACCGTAATCGTCAAGCGAGAAGCTGAATCCGTTTTCCGATAATATACGGATATTAGCGTCCGTCGTTTCCCCGATGTTCTCATAAGTGGTCTCGGTTATCTCAAGATTCACGCGCTCCGGATTGACGTGGTATTTCTTTTCAAGCGCCAATATCTTTTCGGCAAGGTCTCCCTGAACGCACTGGGCAACCGATAGATTCAGCTCGACGTAAGAAAGGCCGAGTTCACGGAAATCGTTCTTGCTGATGAAACCGAAAACTGACTCCAGGACGAAGTCACCGATCGGCACCATAAGTCCGCGTCTCTCCGCTGCCGGAATGAACACCGCGGGAGATATGAAACCGAACTCCTCATCATTGAGCCTTATCAGGGCTTCGGCGGAGACGAAACGCTTCTCCTTCACCGAATATATCGGCTGGTAGTACATTTCAAACTTCTTTTCAGTTATAGCGCGGTTGAGAATTAAATCCATATTGTTCCTGATGCGGAACAATGGTGAATCTATTATCTCCTTTGCGCGTGTATAGAACTGATCGAACGGGATTATCCTGTGGAACTGCTGTCCGATATTGACGATGGTCCCGACATCCCGTATGTCTTCGGGATAACGGATCTCGCAGAAACGCGGTATTATTTTGACTCCGCGGCTCTCAATCTCGAGGATATTATCCATCAGTTCGGAGAAAAGCTCACGGGCACCTTTCTCAAAGTCAAAATCATAGTTATCGGAAATGATGTAAATGCGTCCCGGCTGCTCAAAATACATATCGAACAGCAGTTTTTTGCGGGAACAGTATTCCCTGATACGGGAAGCGGTCATTCTTATGAAACCGAAGTATTTTTCATCGCCCATGTACCTCTGCATCTCACGGGCATTTATGAACCTCATTATCAGTATTGTACCGCGGACATTGGTTGCGGTTATCTTCGTTATCTCGTTCTTGTAAGCCCGGAAATTCGGCAGACCCGCACGCTGATCCATATAATCCTCGGGCCGCATGATTATAAGGACTATATACAGCTCTACAAGAGCGGTCATTATCATCTCGATCAGCAGACGCGGGAATATGAACTGAATGATCACCGCCGCGACATTGATGATATACATACTTATGAGAGATACCCACTTCGCGCGTGAGAACATTTTCCGGCGCAGTATTATAAAAACCGTGCCCCAGAGAACATAAACGACAGCGAGTATATAAAAAATGAAAACAAACGAACCGCGGTGATAACCCGTTTCGGAATCCACGGAAAAGATCATTCCGTTAAAGAGATTCGCAACAACAGACAGCAGCGCCAGCATATATGGTGCAAAAACGAAAAGGAGCTTTTTCTTCTGTGTCATCTGATACCACAGCCGAGTCTCAGCGAACAGAAACATCAGATACAGTATCGGAACAAGAACATGGAATACATAATAAAGACTCGTAAACAGCGTTACGAGAAAGACCTCGGCATTATTCAGAGGCAGAACGACTCCGAGCAGATTTGTCGCGAGACTGCACACGGCTGTTATGAGAGAAGCGGTAAGCAGGTATGTGAAGGCGCGGTTCGATGTGCCGGTTATCATTTTCCGGACAAATGTGGCATATAGAATAATTGCGTATATAGGCACCGCGATGATATCAAAATATACAATTCTGTCCACGAACTCACCGTCTTTCCCGAAAACCGCATAAAAATACATTATTATTATACCATAAAACGATGCTCTTTTTAAGTCTTTTTATCAAAATTCTTGCTGTAAGTTCTATTTTCTCTTTTTTCACCAAAGCTTTTTATATACTTTTGGTAATTTTTCTACTATAAACATCAAAATACGGACATCTGTTACAAAAATCCTACTACATATTGTACTTTTTCAGGCTACGCAGTTTCCGCTCTTGACAAATCCTCGGCAATGTGATATGATATAGAATAATATATTTTGAACCGAGGTAATGTTAAATGCAGACAAAAATAATTCCTGTAACTGTTCTCGCAGGCTTTCTCGGAGCGGGTAAGACCACACTCCTCAATAACATACTGCGTGACCCGCAGGGACACAAGATAGCGGTAATAGTCAACGATATAGGCGAGATAAATATCGACGCAGAGCTTATCTCCAAAGGCGGCTTCGTGGATCAGAACACAAAGGCTTCCGAACAGGAGGTCGTGGCGCTTTCCAACGGCTGCATCTGCTGCACGCTCCAGCCCGACCTTATAAAGCAGATCACTACACTTCTTGAACGCAACCAGTGTGACTATATCCTCATCGAAGCAAGCGGCATCTGCGAACCGCAGCCTATCGCCGAGACGATCGAGTCCGTTTCGCAGGGGCTCCGTGACGCGAATTCGCCCATACAGTGCGTACTGGACAGCGTCATCACCGTTACCGATGCTTTCAGACTCGCAGACGAGTTTGAGTGCGGCGAACACTTTACCGATAATGACCATGATCACGATGACGATGACGAGGAGGACGAGGAAGAAGAAGACCTCGATTCCCTGCTCATTCAGCAGATAGAGTTCTGCAACATCGTTCTGCTCAACAAGACCGACCTGATAGACGACGAACAGAAAAAGCAGATCAAAGCAGTAATCAAGGCGCTCAATCCCTCGGCCGATATTATCGAATCAGATCACTGCAAAGTAGACATTAAGACTATCATTGACACCAACAAGTTCGATCTCGGAGAGACCTACCGTGCTGCCGGCTGGGCAAAAGCCATGGAGGAAGAAGAAAAGGCCGAGCGCGAACACCATGAAGAACATGAGCATCACCACGAACATCATCACGACCATGATCACCACGGCGAAGGTGAAGCTCTCGAGTACGGCATCAACACCTGCGTATTCAGTGACGTAAGACCTTTTTCCAGAAAACTCTTCGAGGAGATCATGCCCGAGGTAGGCAGGAGCGTGATACGTTCAAAGGGCTTCGTATGGTTCAGGGAGCAGCCCGAGATCGTTTATATCTTTGAACAGTGCGGTAAGCAGCTCTCGCTGCAGGCTGCAAGCAAGTGGGTAGCGGCTATGCCGGAGCGTGACCGCAAGCAGGTGCTCCGTGACTATCCCGAGATCGCTGAGAGCTGGAACGAGAAGTACGGCGACCGCCTCAACCGTGTGGTATTTATCGGTCAGGGCATTCATGAGGAAGATATCCGTTCCGAGCTTGTCAAGGCACTTACGGAATAAAACCGATAATAAAAAAACTCCGGTTCCACACTGAACCGGAGTTCTTTTCATATACCGAGAAAGTAAGCGAGAGAATAGCCGAGTATAGCTCCGAACGCGATACATATCGCAAAAGCACTGCTCAGCGAACCCGCAACCGCCATTCCCCTTCCTGACGGGGATATGTCCGATTTAAGCGCCGAACGTGCGCAAAGCACACCGACTATTCCCAGCACGCAGGACAATATGAATACAAGATCAATATTCGCGGTGGCAAGAGCCGTAACGCCGCACACCAACGCGATAACAGCCTTAATTCCGGGCGCCATCGTTTTGTTCCTCCTTGCAAACGCTGTGAACGATCTTATTCGAAGCTATCCTCTTCGTCACGGCTGTTAAAGAGCTCGACAAGCTTCCCCATTTCTTCTTCCGTAAGAGAAACGCCCTTGCTCATGCGTGTGTGATCCGGTGACCAGTCACGGATATCATACTTCGGAGGATTCTCGTTCCAGCTTACCAAATTGAGTTCCTTCGACCAGCCTTTCGCGTTTTCGGAGATGACTCCAAGCTCCTTCACGATCTCAAATGTAATTTCTGCCATTTTATTTCTTTCCTTTCGGTTATTATTTATAAGAGCCGCGTTCTTATTCTGCGGTCTTGTGAACAGAATGTCGCACACAAACCTGTACATCAATTATGCTGCTTACAGTACTATGAGCTTCGGAGGTACAGCTATCTCCGGTTATCAGTATCACACCTTCTGCCGCGCCCGCGCTCATACTTTTTAGTCATATTGACCGAAAAAAACGATTTTTTTCATAAATAATGCAAAAAAGGCTTTTATTTTTCGGAGAAATATGTTATAATATTGTATATTTATTTATCAAGAACCGTTGAATTATCTTTTCTTATATATTATATATCAAAAAGGTGGTTTTGTCTATATGCGAAACAGAAAAATTCTTTCTGTGTTTATGTCAGTGATATTGGTTTTTTTGCTGATTTCTGAAAATATCGGCACTGTCTGCGCATCGGCTGCGTTCACGCCTGATATAGAGCTTTACAGTACCGCTTACTATATGGTGAACCTGGATCTCGGTACAGTTATTGCACGGAAAAACGAGAATGAGCGCTGCTACCCCGCTTCCATAACCAAACTGATGACGGCTATCGTAGCTTATGAGAACTGCTCTGACCTTGAAATGCATATGGACACCTCATGGGAGTGTACAAACGAGTTCTGGGGTGAAGATCCGAACAAGCAGGGCGCAGGGACCGCTGATATCGCAGTGGGACAGACCAATCTGACCATGAAGGACTGCCTGAGCGCACTGCTGATAAAGTCTGCGTGCGAGGCCGGAAACATCATAGCATATAATATCGGTAAGGGCAGCGAGACCGAACGTATTCCCCACTTCGTCAAAATGATGAACAAGAAAGCCAAGGAGATTGGCTGCAAGAACACTCACTTCGGCAATACTCACGGTCTCTGGCAGGAGGACAACTATTCTACCCCCTATGACCTTTATCTCATTGCAAGATACTACTACGACAAATACCCTGAGCTTGTCGAGATCTCCAACACCTACGAATACGTCATGCCTGCAAACAAGTACAACGCTAATGACTACGGCATCTACAATGTTGACTCGCTGATAAACAACGTTGCCAACAATCCATATTATTATGAATATGCTACCGGTATCAAGACCGGAAGCATGGGGGATTACTATACCAAGGACGCCGACGGGACATGGTCGGTATACCATGAGGGCTTCGCAAACATTGTTTCCGTCGCTTCGCAGAACGGATTCAACTATATGCTTGTCACCTGCGGCGCGCCTTACCGCGATGCGGAAGGCAACCGTCTGAACGGACATTTCAAGGATACTATCGCAATGTACAAGTGGGCATTCCGCACATTTGACGTTGTTCCCGTAATGAACGAAAATACTCCCGTAGCCAGCGTAAAGGTGGAAATGGGCGAAAACGCAGATGTTTCGCTGCTTAAACCCGCCGGATCCTTCTCTACCCTGCTCCCGAAGGATCTCGACACCTCTGTGATACAGCAGAAGGTCACCATAACCGCCGAGAAAAACGAGAACGAAGCCGTTGTTGCCCCCATAGAAAAGGGACAGGTAATGGGGACTCTGCAGCTGTCGCTGGACGGCGAGGTTCTCTGGACCACAAACCTTGTAGCTTCGCAAAGCATTGAACTCTCACAGTACGAATATACTATGAGAATGATAAACAGCATCTTCGGAAAATGGTGGTTCAAGCTGTGCGGAGCGCTTCTGGTCATACTGATTATCGCTGATATCATATTGAACTCCATACAGAAAGCCCGCATCGCCCGGATGGAAGCAAGAAGAGCCCGGAGAGCTGCCGGTAAGGACAAATGGTAAACATACACATTATCGCAGTCGGAAAGCTGAAGGAAAAATATTTTGCAGAAGCCTGCGAAGAATATGCAAAACGGCTTTCGGGTCTGGGTGTAAAGCTGATAACCGAGGAGATCGAGCCGGCATATCTGCCGGAGGAACCCTCCGACAGCGAGATAGAAAAGGCTCTTGACACTGAAGCCGAAAAGATACTGAAAAAGATCCCCGCGGACAGCTTTATTGTGCCAATGTGTATTGAGGGAAAACAGCTTTCCAGCGAACACCTCGCGGCAAAGCTCACAGAAGCACTGGACGGCGTCTCAGGCAATACATCGGTCACATTCATCATAGGAGGCTCCTGCGGTCTTTCCGGAAAAGTCAAGAATCGTGGAAGTCTTCGGCTCAGTATGTCCTCAATGACATTCCCACACAGACTTGCGCGTGTCATGCTGTCGGAGCAGATATACCGCGCATTCACTATAATCCGTAATAGAAAGTACCACAAATAATGTACAGGATATATCTCTACAAAGCGGCTCTCTTTGCGCTCGGAGCGGCTATGCTCACGCTCGGGATCATCATAGTATCACAGCGTGAGATACTTATGGCTCCCCTCGCATATTTTGCGGGCGCTGTTCTGTCTATACACGGAGTAAGAAACCTTTTCTCCTTCATCTCACGCGGAGGAAAGCTCGGACAGAAGCGAAAGGAAGCAAAGCTGATAACCGCGCTGGTGAACATCGGACTGGCAGTACTGATAATCGCTATGCCTGAACTTTCATTCACGTTGGCGGCTTACCTGCTGGCAGCTTATCTGCTGTTCAACGGCGCCTCAAAGCTCGCAGATTTCATCGTGGCAAAGATCGACAAACAACCCGGGCATTATCTCGACCTGATCGCATTCATATTCTATCTTGTATTCGTAATACTGCTGCTCGTCCACGGGCAGAGCACCTATACATTCCTGATGATCTCAGGCATATACTGCATACTCTTCGGCGCGGAAACGCTGTCGGATTTCGTGACGCTGGCTCTGCCCCAGAAATTCAAAAATGACATGAAGCGGCACATCCGCATTTCTATACCGGTATTCATCTCGACATTCATGCCCCTCGGCACACTGCGTTATGTGAATGAATACATCTCGCTGAACGACGAGCTTCCGAAACTTGATACAGAAGACCGCGGAGACGGTGCGCCTCCCGATATGGAAATAATGGTTCACGTCTCGAACAACGGCTCCGGAAAGATCGGACACCTTGATCTTTACATAGACGGTGAGGTCATTTCCTACGGCAACCACGATACCGCCTCACACCGACTGTTCGGTGTATTCGGTGACGGAGTGATGTTTACTGCGAATAAAGAGACTTATCTCAATTTTTCCGTGACACATGACAGACAGCTGGTATTCTCCTACGGACTTCGACTGACTCCTGAACAGCTTGCAGAGGTACGGGGAGCGGTCATAAAAATCAAAAAGGACACAGTTCCGTGGCAGGCGCCTTATCAGGCTGCCTGTGAAGCCAAGGGTACCGAAAACGTTAAGCTGAGCGATTATCATGACTATTGCAGTGAACTCTGGAACGGTACTCACGCGGATTTTTACAAATTCAACAGCGGCAAATTCAAGACATATTCGATACTGAGCACGAACTGCGTTCTTCTTACCGACGAGATCATCGGAAAAGCCGGAACAGATATCGTGTGCATAAGTGGCATAGCGTCTCCGGGAATTTACTATGATTACCTGGAACGGCTCTATATGACGCAGAAAACAATGGTCATCTCTAAAACCATATATGACAGGAAAACTATGAGAAAACTCAAAAAAGAAAGGACGAATAACAATGAGTGAGGTTTATCTTGACGACCGCTTCAAGGGCGTAATGCTGGGACTTGCGATAGGAGACGCTTTCGGTTATCCCATCGAACTTATGGACTATGAGGCGATCTGTGAAAGATTTGAAAAGAACGGCTGCCTCGATCTTGCAGTGAGCAAGAGAACAGGCACAGCGCTGTTTACGGACGATACACAGCTTTCGCTGTTTACCGCGGACGGTCTGCTCTGGGCTCACAGCGCGGGTGCGGATGACGGCCAGGTAAATTATGAGGACTACCTGTTCCTTGCATATCAGGTATGGCTTTACACACAGACCAAGACAGTTGCCGGCAAGGAATACGCATGGCTCTTTGACCCGGCGCAGAACGCATATAAGCTCAGGCTTCTCAAAGCAAAGGGACTCTATAAGAAGCGTACCGCAGACACAAAGAACATCGATGCCCTGCTGAAGATCAGGAATATGGCCTACGGTACACCCGAAAGACGTCTTAATGACAATAAGGACAACGGCGCGGTCAAGCGTTCGGCTCCTATCGGTCTGTACTTCTATAACAACACACAGAAGGCATTCGACATCGGCTGCAGAGCTGCCGCTATTACTCACGGCAACCCGGTCGGCTACATCGCCGGAGGCTGCTATGCCGCAATGATTGCAGAGATCGTGAACGGCGCAGAAGTCGAAGACGCTGTTAACACCGTAATAAAACTGCTCGACAACGTTGCGGACGGTGAAGTACTGAAGAAGACACTCTGCTACGCTCTCGACCTTGTACGCAACGAGGAAGTTGATCCTAAGGAAGCCATAACAAAGATGGGCTACGGTTTCGAGGCTTATGAAGCGCTTGCTATCGCGGTATACTGCGCGGTGCTTCACTATGACAGCCCCAGACACGCTATCCAGCTTGCTGCGAACCACAGCGGAGCAAGCGATACCTGCGCGTCCATGACCGCTGCACTGCTGGGCGCATACTTCGGCATACAGGGTTTCCCCAAGAAATGGGTCGAGAAGCTCCAGTACAAGAACCTCATTTCCGCTATCGCAGACAAGATGCTCAAGGTAGTTTACTCATCCGATGAGGACAGCGAGGAAGAAGAGGAAGAATAAGACTCTGTATCTTTCATATTTAAAGAAATATAAATATAGTAGAACAAAAATAATAGAAGAAAGGGTGATATCGGTATGCTTTATACAATAGAATATCTGACGGAGAAGATCAAGGAGAGCGAAAAGCCTTACGATCTCGACAAGATAACCGCTGCGTATGAGGTCGCAAACGATGCACACAAGGGCGTGAAAAGAAGCTCCGGTGAGCCGTATATTACTCATCCGATCGCGGTAGCCTGCATACTGCTGGAATTCTATATGGATACCGATACGCTCTGCGCCGCACTTCTGCACGATGTTGTCGAAGATACCGACGTAACGCTGGATAGCCTGCGTAAAAGGTTCGGAGACGACGTGGCGAATCTTGTGGACGGCGTCACCAAGATCGGTCAGGTTCCGCTGAATAATACCAAGGAAGAACAGCAGGCAGAAAACACCCGCAAAATACTCATCGCGATGTCCAAGGATATACGCGTTATAATCATCAAGCTGGCGGACAGGCTGCATAATATGCGAACTATCATGTACCGGCCGCCCGAGAAACAGCGCAAGAAGGCACTGGAGACAATGAACTTCTACGCTCCTATCGCGCACAGACTCGGTATGAGCGCTGTCAAGGAGGAAATGGAGGATATCTCGATTAAGATACTCGACCCCTACGGTTCGAAAATGATCGAGGATATGCTCAACAAGCATAAGGAACAGCGGGATACATTCATTGATGTTATAAAAAACCGTATCCGGGACAGGATACAGGACATACAGCCTCCGCCGACTATCGAGGGCAGAGTCAAGAGCGTGTACTCGATATATAAGAAGGTATATGTCAAAGGCAAGAGCTTCGACGAGATATATGATATCTACGCAGTCCGCGTTATCGTGTCTACGGTCATTGAATGCTATAATGTACTCGGTATCATACACGATATCTTCAAACCTATTCCCTACCGCTTCAAGGACTATATCGCAACACCGAAGCCCAACCGATACCAGTCTCTGCACACGACCGTCATAGGGCGTGAAGGCATTCCTTTTGAAGTGCAGATACGCACCTATGAGATGCACAACACTGCCCAGTACGGAATCGCTGCTCACTGGAAATATAAAGCCGGCATAAGCGGCAAGGTCTCCGGCGAAAAGCGCTTCGACTGGATACGCCATATAATCGAACAGCAGCAGGACACCGACGATATCGAGCAGATAGCAGATGCCATAAAGGTTGACCTCTCTCCCGACGATGTTTATGTATTCACACCTAAAGGCGACGTTATCACTCTGCCGGCGGGTTCAACGATCATCGACTTTGCTTACGCGATACACACCCAGGTCGGCAACAGAATGACCGGCGCGAAAGTTGGCGGCAAGCTGATACGTTTTGATTATCAGCTTCATACAGGAGATATCGTTGAAGTAATGACCTCGTCAAGTGCCTGTCCGAACCGAAACTGGCTGGAGATAGCCAAGACAAATGAGGCACGCTCAAAAATACGCTCCTGGTTCAAGCGCGAATGCCGTGATGAGAATATCCGGGAAGGCATGACGGCTATCGAGAATGAGTTCCGCCGCAACAAGATGATACCGGACGACGAGTTCATTCAGGACCTTGCGCATATACAGCATTTTGATAATAAAGAGGACTTCTACGCAGCTATAGGCTACGGCGGAGTCATTCTCTCCAAGATAATGCAGCGCGCAAAGGATATGTACAGTGCGAGACACGGAGCATCTGATGCGACAGAAGACAGCTCCGGCATCGGATATACCGGCAGACGCCGCAGCGGCGTCATCGTGGACGGTATGGAGAATTGTCTGGTGAAATTCGCAAAATGCTGCAATCCGCTGCCCGGTGATGATATAATCGGCTTTATAACCCGCGGTTATGGAGTCTCGGTGCATAAAACAGACTGCATGAACGTCCAGAGCTCACCGCCCGAGGACAAGGAACGCTGGATAAAAGTTGCATGGGCAGCCGCGAACGAAAGCGACAGCTACAATGCTACCATAGATATAATTGCAGAGGACAGAACTGCTCTCATAGCAGATGTCACCGCTGTTATCGCGGGCAACAGGATACCAATACGGCATATTACGGCTCATAATCTGAAGAACGGCAACGGAAACATTATCGTGACTGTCGAAGTGGCAAGCGTCGAGCAGCTCACGAACCTTATCGCAAGGATATGCAAGATATCCGGCATAATCAGCGCAGAAAGAACCGGCATTGTATAACAGGAGGACACTGTAATGAATCTTCAGGAATCAGGCGAGATGTATCTTGAAACTATACTGGTATTGTCAAAGAAAATGAACGCTGTGCGTTCGATAGATATTTGCACAGAAATGGGTTTTTCGAAACCCAGCATCAGCCGTGCAATGCACCTGCTTAAAGACGGAGGGTATATTGAGATCGATGAGAGCGGGTTCATTACCTTTACGGATCTTGGCAGAGAGATCGCGGAAAAGATATATGAACGCCATACCGTACTCACCGCTATGTTTAAGGCTATCGGCGTTGACGAGGAAACTGCTTCCGAAGATGCCTGCCGCATTGAGCATGTCATAAGCGACAAGACCTTTGAGGCTGTGAAAAGGCACATGAAAGAGCACAAGATGTAATAACATTGCCTTTTATCATTATAAGAGATATTTTATCATGCAGATCTGCGGGAAGAAAAACTTAAAAAGCTATTGATTATTGCAATAAAATATAGTATAATATTATTTATGTCCGCGACTGACAGCTTCGTGGCGATGTGTTTACCACGGCAGTATGTAACAGACGGATCGGGAGCGCGGGCTCCGCGCAAAATACTAAACTATTCTTATTCGTGACTGGCGGCTGCGGGGCAGTATATTAGCTACTGCAGTATGTAACAGACGGATCGGGGGCGCGGGCTCCGCGCAAAATACTAAACTATTCTTATTCGTGACTGACGGCTGCGGGGCAGTATATTAGCTGCTGCAGTATGTAACAGACGGATCGGGAGCGCGGGCTCCGCGCAGGGAGGGCATCAGATGCCGAAAAAACATCGGGTTGATGGTATATCACTTTCAATTGTCATTCTTAATATACTGATAGTGATCGTACTGATCGTTCTTATCGTATTGATATACCTGTATATGACAGGAAAACTTGAACCGACGGACGTTGCAAATATGGATCAGAACGGCACCGTCGCACAGATAACTACAACAAAAGTTACAACGGGCGAGGCTATCGAAATGGAAGACCCCGACGCAACAGCCGATACGGATACCGAAGATCCGGATCCTGAAACTGAGGACACCACCGATGAAACGGAGGAAGAACCCGAAGAGGAAGAAATAGTGGCTGTTGACCCGTACGATCTTGATTTCTTCGAAGCTGATCTTTTCATTGGCGACTCTATATACACCGGGCTTGTGAACTACGGATTCTTTGAACCGAAGAACGTATTCGCTCAGGTTGGTCTTAATCCCGAATCGGCGAACACAAAGACTTATGACGGATATACCGCCGTCTCCAAAGCAGAGGAAATGAAACCTAAGCGCATATACATCATGCTCGGCTCAAACGGTCTTGCTTATATGGGAAATACACACATGACAGAGCAGATGCATATACTCGTCCAGTCTCTGCGTGAAGTATCCCCGGACAGCTATATCTATGTAGTTTCCATACCGCCGGTCACCAAGGTACATGATTCGGAAGGCAAGGAAACAATGGCTATGATAAACGGCTATAACAAGCTGCTCAAGGAAATGTGCGAAAACGACGGTATTGTATTCCTCGATCTGTGCTCACAGCTTGAGGATTCCGCAGGATATCTTTCCGCAGATTATGCCGAGGCAGACGGTATGCACTTCCTTGTACAGGGTTACAGACATATGCTCAGCTTCTTCCAGACTTCTATACAGATAAGATAAAAAACAGGAACAAAAAAGAAAGGAAACAGAAAAAATGAAAAAGAAAATCTTAAGCACTTTACTTGTATGCGCGCTTGTATGCGGCGCAGCTGCCTGCAGCGGCGGAACCCCTGCTTCTACAACAACTGCGGCAGCTACCACAGCAGCAACTGCCGAAGCAAACAGCGCATCTGTCAGCAACGCATCGGCAGAGGACATCACTGCGGCAGTTCTTGAAGCTACGCCTATAAATTCAGCGTTTGCGCAGAATGAAGCTATGATGGAGAACAATTTCGACGGTATTGATGTTTCAAAGATCAAGGAATTCTCGTACTATGTATGCGCTTCGGGAGCTTATCCGGACGAGATAGCTGTATTCAGATTCGATTCTTCGGACAGTGCCGCAAGTGCTGTTGCCGCTGTTTCGGACAGACTCGAATACCAGAAAAAAACTTACAAAGACTACACACCCGATGAATACTACAAACTCGAAGGTGCGATAATTGCACAGTCCGGAGAATGGCTGTACTATATCGTAACAAGCGACAACAGCAAAGCAGAGACCATAGTGAAGGGATTTATCGGTTGACGGAGGATATCATGGCAGGTGAATGTCTGGTAATAGCGCTGATACTCGGCGTTCTGAATATCGGTTTTTTCCGCGCGAAAAGGAAAAATTGGGGACTTGCGGTACTGCCTCTTGGTTTTGTACCGCTGGCTACCGGTCTTGTTATGTATTTCACGAACATTGTGTTCAAGGTACAGACCACATTCCTTCTGCCTATGATAATCATTTTCACCTCTATGGTAGTATCCTGCATCTGGATAGGTATAAGCACGGAAATACTTATCAAGACAAAGAAAATGCGGATTATGTATGTTGCGGCTTCAGTGGGTTTTGTATTCACATTCTCACTGATAATGCTGATCAAGTACTATTTCGCACTACTTCCGGCATAAACAGACAACAGACGCGGCAGCGGCAAACCGGCTGCCGCTGTTTGACTATAAAAAGACAAATAAATTTATATCAAGAACAGAAGAAGGCAACAGAACAAAAATGGAGAGTTTTGAATTTCTGAAAGATCTTGCCCTGATCATCGTCACGGCAAAGGTTTTCGGATTGATTGCAAATAAACTGAAAGCGCCTCAGGTCGTGGGGGAGATCATCGCCGGACTGATACTCGGGCCGTCGATACTCGGCTGGGTAGGCCAGTCAGACTTTCTCTCAAGAATGGCAGAGATAGGCGTTATACTTATTATGTTCGGAGCGGGTCTGGAAACTAACATGAAAGACCTGCTGAAAACGGGTCCGAAGGCGCTGCTCATAGCGCTGGTTGGTGTGTTCGTGCCTCTTGCCGGAGGCGCATTGACATATATGCTGATATTCGGTTTTTCCGAATGGGGCAGCGAAGAATTCATGCGGGCGGTGTTCATCGGCACCATAATGACCGCGACATCCGTCGGCATTACCGTACAGACTCTTAAAGAACTCGGACATCTTAAAGGACGCATAGGAACACTGATACTCAGCTCGGCAATAATCGATGATATCATCGGTATCATCGTGCTGACCTTCGTTATCGGCTTCAAGGACACCGAATCGAAACCTATGGATGTCGTTATACGCACGGGCCTTTTCATACTCTTCGCTGTGGGAGTAGGAATAATCTGCTACTACATCTTCAAATTCATAGACAAGAGATATCCGCACAAGCGCAGAATACCGATACTTGGCCTCGCGCTGTGTATGATAATGGCTTATGCCGCGGAAAAATTCTTCGGTATAGCTGATATTACCGGCGCTTATGTGGCAGGGCTCATACTCTGCAATCTGCGAGATTCGGATTATATAGCCGAGAAAATGGACGTAAGCTCATATATGATGTTCGGACCTGTGTTTTTCGCAAGTATCGGTCTGAAAACCCAGTTCGACGGTATTACCCCTGCCCTGCTGATATTTTCGGCAGCATTCGTTTTCACAGCCCTTATCACAAAAGTAATAGGCTGCGGACTTACTGCAAAGCTCCTGGGCAATAACTTCAAGGACAGCCTTAAAGTCGGAGTAGGCATGATGACCCGCGGTGAGGTGGCGCTGATCGTATCGCAGAAAGGACTTTCTGTCGGTATGATGGATCCTACTTACTTCACATCGGTTATTCTGCTGATAATCGTTTCTTCCGTCACAACTCCGATATTACTGAAATTACTGTACAAGGGCGAAGACAAACCTGATGCCGCTCCGGCCGTGGTGCAGAACTGACAATTGTTATCCACAACAAGACTGCGCATTATGCATTTCGGCGAAAATTCCGGAGACTATTGACTTAAAGCAATAAAAATGTTATCATATTACTATGGTAATTAATTACCATAGTAATACACTAAAGCGAAGGACATAAGTTTATGAAGAAATTTGACCTTATCACTCCCGAAGGCACAAGGGATCTGATATACGGCGAATGCGCCGCGCTGCGGAGCGTCGGCGAAAAGCTCAGAAAGATTTTCATGGGACACGGGTATTCAGAAGTCATCACTCCCGGACTTGAATTCTTTGACGTATTCAACAGCAAGACGCGACATTACTCGCAGGAAGAACTGTACAAGCTGACTGACGGCAAAGGGCGTCTTGTGGTCATGAGACCGGATTCAACACTGCCGATAGCAAGACTCGTAGGAACAAGACTCAGCGGCTCTCCCCTGCCCCTGAAACTGTTCTACAATCAGACCATATACAGAGCAAATCCGAAAGAGAGCGGCAGAGACGATGAATTCTTCCAGAGCGGCATCGAGATAATCGGCGGAGATACAATGAAAGCCGATATGGAGGCGCTTTCAATAGCTGCGGAGGTTATGGAATCCTTCGAAGAAGAAGACTACCGTTTTGAGATAGGTGACAGCGGCTTTTTCACACTGCTTTCTTCGAAACTCGGACTTAACGAACGCGAGCTCGATGAACTCCGTGAATATATGCTCGGCAAGAACTATCCTGCACTTGACGAGATGCTCGGCAGATACACGGACAATGAATATGCTTCCGCCGTCGGCAAGCTGGCGAGACTGTTCGGCGGCAGAGAGATACTTGACGAAGCAGAGAAGCTGCTCCCCGAAGAAGCAAAGCCTATGCTCGATCGCTTAGGTAAGGTCTATGACAATCTCTGCGCCATAGGTACAGGCGGCAAGGTGACCGTCGATCTGGGCATGGTCAGCAAAAGTCAGGATTATTACACCGGCGTAGTCTTCAAGGGTTACGTCCACGGATACGGTATGCCGGTGCTTTCAGGCGGACGCTATGACAAAGTGCTTGCAGATTTCGGCGCGGATATACCGGCAACTGGTTTTGCAGTGAACGAGAACGCAGTGGCTAATGCACTGCTTAAGCGCTCCGGCGGTATGCTTACACCAGCTCCAGACGTTATGATATA
>JAEEJW010000225.1 GCA_016282095.1 Ruminiclostridium sp.
CAGGAAGTGTACGACGATCCGAAGAACCTTTTCGTGGCGAAGTTCCTGGGTACTCCCGCCATAAACGTGTTCGTCGGCAGCGTGAAGAACGGACTGCTCTTCATTGGCGACGACGAGGTGCTGAAAATAAAGGGAGCGCCGGACGGAAATGTTTATATCGGCGTGAGACCCGAGGGCTTCATTCCCGACGAGAACGGCGGACTTAAATGCAAGCTCCGCGGCATCGAGGTCATGGGGCGCGACAAGAGCGTAATTTCGTCGCACTACGCCGGCATCGGGGATACGATACGCTCCATTATACGCTCGGAGGACAGCGTGAACGAGGACGCAAAGCAGGTATGCTTCAGCCTGCGGCCGCACAAGGTCTTCATCTTCGACAGGGAGACCGAAGAACGCATACTGTTTGAAGCGGAATAACGGAGGCCGGCATGAACAAGAAAAACAATCTGAAAAGCTGGCTGTACCTGCTGCCCGCGATACTGTTCCTCGGGGCATTCATGGTATATCCGCTCATCGACGTAGTGATCTATTCGGTGGAGGAAGGCTACAACTCCGCCTCGCAGTCCTACTATGACGTGGGACTCTACAATTTCTCCTATGTACTGCATGACCCGTACTTCTTACAGGCTCTGAAGAATACGTTCATACTCGTTATCATAACCGTGCCGCTGTCAACCACGATAGCGCTGCTCATCTCGCTGGGGCTTACTTCCATAAAGAAGCTGAAGCATCTCTTCCAGACAGTATATTTCCTGCCCTACGTCACGAACACGCTGGCTGTGGGTCTGGTATTCATGATACTGTTCAAGAAGACCGCCTACACCGACGGACTTGTGAATGTGCTGATAAATACGTTCGGCGGCGAGTCGGTGGACTTCATCGACGGCCCCTACTGGGCGAAGATGTTCGTGCTGTGCTTCTACACGATATGGATAGTTCTGCCGTTCAAGATACTGATACTGACCAGCGCACTGGCCTCCGTGAACGAGACGCTCTACAAGGCGGCGCGCATAGACGGCACATCAAAGGCCGGCATTTTCTTCCGTATAACGCTGCCGATGATATCGCCCATGATATTCTATCTCGTGATAACGGGATTCATAGGGGCATTCAAGGCATACTCCGACTCGGTGGCGCTGTTCGGCACCGACCTGAACGCGGCGGGCATGAACACCATTGTCGGCTACGTCTACGATATGCTCTACGGCGACAGCGGCGGATATCCGTCCTACGCTTCGGCGGCGGCGCTGATACTGTTCGTGATAGTGCTGACGATAACCGTTATCAACCTGATGATAAGCAGGAAGAACGTTCATTACTGAGGTGACGCGCTATGGAAAACACACAGAACAATAAGAAAAGAAAGAATATCCATATCGGCGCCGTTATCATATATGTGCTGCTCTCGATATGGGCACTGGTGGTGCTGTTCCCGTTCTACTGGATGCTGCTGACTTCCGTGAAGGACTACGGCGCATACAGCAGCGAGTATATACCGCAGTTCTTCACCGCGGAGCCGACGCTTGAGAACTACGCGGAGGCTTTCACGGCCGTGCCGCTGGCAAGATACTTCTTCAATACCCTGCTGTTCACGGTGCTGACAACGGGGATAATGATGATAGTTATAATTCCTGCGGCATTCGCGTTCTCGCGGTTGCAGTTCAGGGGCAGGAACCTCGTGTTCACACTGTTCCTGTCGTTGATGATGATACCGAACGAGCTTGTCATAATCACGAACTTCCAGACCATAACGGACATGGGACTGCGGAACACATTCACGGGTCTCATACTGCCGTCGGTCACTTCGGTATTCTACATCTATCTGCTGAAGGAGAACTTCGAGCAGATACCCGACGAACTCTACAAGGCCGCCAAAGTGGACGGCACATCGGACTTCAAGTATCTGGTCAAGGTCATGATACCGATATGCAAGCCCACGGTCATAACCATCATGATACTCAAGGTCATCGAGTGCTGGAACTCTTATGTATGGCCGCGTCTGATCACAGACGACAAGGCTTATTTCCTCGTTTCCAACGGTATCGAGGAGATACGCGAGAACGGCTTCGGCCGTGAGAATATACCCGCCATGATGGCGGCGGTTGTGGTGATATCACTGCCGCTGATCGTCATATTCATAATCTTCCGCAAGAAGATCATGGAGGGAGTTTCGAGCGGAGGAACAAAGGGATGAGAAAGATCTTGAAAGCGGCTGCCGCGCTGACGGCGGTCACTGCCGCGCTTACTTCCCTGGCGGGCTGCCACGGCTCACGGGATTCGGTCTCCTTCGTCATACCCCAGAGCCTTGACACCGGCAGGAATTATGAAATAACATTCTGGGCGAAGAACGATACCAACAAGGCGCAGACGAACATCTACGAGAAAGCCATAGCTGACTTCGAGGCGCTGTACCCGAACATAGACGTCAATATGCGCCTGTACACCGACTACGGCAAGATATACAACGACGTTATCACAAACATACCCACGCGCACGACTCCCAACGTCTGCATCACCTACCCCGATCACATCGCCACATATATGACCGGCGAGAACACGGTGGTGGAGCTGGACGGACTGTTCAGCGACCCGAAGTACGGACTGGGCGGCAGCGAGGTGAAATTCGACTCGCCGGAGTTCGGTGAGCTGATACCGAAATTCATCGAGGAATGCAGACTTGCGGGGCATTACTACGCGGTGCCTTATATGCGCTCCTCCGAGGCCTGCTACATCAATAAGGACTATGTGGAAAAGCTGGGCTATACCCTGCCGGAGACCCTGACATGGGACTTTATCTGGGAAGTCTCCGAAGCCGCCACTGCAAAGAACGACGACGGCACATACAAGGTGAACGGACAGAAGGTTATGATACCGTTCATCTACAAGTCCACTGACAATATGATGATAACCATGCTGAAACAGCTCGGAGCCGGCTACTCCGACGCGAACGGCAATATAGGGCTTTTCAATGACGAAACGAAAAGGATACTTGAAGAGATATCAGCCCATGTGGGGAGCGGAGCCTTCTCAACGTTCAAGATATCCAGCTACCCGGGCAACTTCCTGAATGCCGGACAGTGCATATTCGCCATAGACTCAACGGCGGGCGCCACATGGATGGGCACCAAGGCCACGCATCACGACATCAGCAAGGACTCCATAGTGGACTTCGAGACCGTAGTCAGGACCATACCGCAGTATGACCCTTCCGACCCGAAAATGATATCCCAGGGGCCGTCGATATGCCTGTTCAACAAGGACGACCCGCAGGAAGTGCTGGCTTCGTGGCTGTTCATGCAGTTCCTGCTGACCAACGATGTGCAGACCGCCTACGCGCAGACCGAGGGCTATGTCCCCGTGACAAGCAAGGCGCAGAATACTCCCGGGTACGCCGAATACCTGTCGCTGGGCGGCACGGACGACGACGTGCATTATTCGGTTAAGATAGATGCCACGAAGATGCTGCTGGACAACATAGACAACACATTCACAACGCCCGTGTTCAACGGGTCCGCTTCGCTGCGCGACGCGGCTTCGCAGCTGATAGAAAGCACCGCGAAGTCAACACGCCGCAAGGAGAAGATCGACGACGCCTACTTTGAGAAGCTGTACTCGGACACCGCTTCGCTGTACAGGCTCGACAGCATATCAGTCGAGGGCAAGGCGGAGCTGGGCGAGCTGCCCGGCGAGGCTGTGGCACTGATCGTGACGCTTATCACCGTGTGGTGCCTGATACTGCTGTATCTCGGTATTTCCGCGCTGGTAAGGCACAGCAGAAAGAAAGCCGCGCAGAAGAACAAGGCTCCGGCACAGTGATGCGCAGGAACGCACCGCTGAAAAGGCTTCACAGACACGGGGAGGTATCGGCCTCCCCGCTTTTTTGCAGGCGGGGATTTCCGCCTGTCTGTAAGAAATCGCCTCTATGTAAAAAACGCCGAACCGGATTATACGAAATAACGAAAATTCAGTTCTGAGCGAAATTATTATTGACGATTTATTATAAATATGTTATAATGTAATGTAAATCTATACCCACCGAAAGGATGAATCCACCGAATGGCAAACAAGAAGTATTCGGCACGAGCCACGGACGGCTCAAAGGCAAAACCCGTGATAATCGGTATAGC
>JAEEJW010000226.1 GCA_016282095.1 Ruminiclostridium sp.
CGCGGGAGCAATTCTCATCACGGGCGGCATCTATGCGGCGCTGTGCGTCACGAAATTCCTCAATGAAAAGAAGATCGGGGATGTGGTAGTGTCGGTGATAGTAGCCGTCGCCACGATATCCGTCGGTCTGCTTCTTCTTGTGGGGAATACAGGTTATTGATCTATGAGTGAAAAAATACAGGAAATAGTTTTCGACAACAAGCCGGAGGAGATCGAAGAGGCGTACAAGCAGTTCCATAACCGCTACACTCTGAAAAAGAAGCTGATCTACACGGTGATATACCTTATCGTAGTAGTGCTTGCCGCCGATCTTGTCATCAAGAATCCCACGGCTCCCGCCGGTTATATAGCCGGAGGGCTCGGTCTGGGCATACTCGTGTTCAACTGGGTGAAGCCCGTGCTTATCCGGAAAAAGATGATGCAGGGGCTTGCGGATCTCGGCACCGATGAGACCTATCACATGAGGCTCTATGACGACAGGATAGAGATCGAGACCGAGATAAGACCCGCGGACGCGGAGACGGAAACCGTCGCCATAACCTCGCGGGGCGTGATAAAAGTCGAAGAGGGCAGCGAAGCGGCAAGAGAGATCGCCGAGCACCCCGAAATGGTAAAGGACGATACACAGATCGAAAAGACGGTGTATATGCTCGCGAATACGGAGATACTGCTCTGTGACTGCAAGGAGCTGCTGCTGATGTTCGTCAACCGCTCCTTTATCCACGCGATACCGAAGCGCTGCCTTAATGACGTGCAGGTGCTTGACTTCAAGGCCTACTTTGAAGAAAAAGGCCTCATGTGACAGGCGCGGATATGCCCCCTGAAAAAAGCTGTATCTGACGGCAGCGAACCCGAAGGGGTCAAGGGGGCGATCGGAAAGCCCCCTTGGAGAAAGTAGTATCTGCCGGCAGCGAGGCAGAAAGTCGCCCGTTGCTGAATGTAACAGACGGATTGGGAGCGCGGGCTCCGCGCCGCCGCAAAGCTGTATCTATAAAAAAGGATTATCAAAAAAAGCAAAGGATTATTATTCCAATGGAACAGAATTATGTGGAGTCTATCCACCCGAACGAAAAGCTGTATGAAGTAGATGTGGTAAAGGAAGTGAGGAAGGCCTTCCTCGATTACTCGATGTCGGTCATCGTGTCAAGAGCGCTGCCGGACGTAAGAGACGGCCTGAAGCCCGTCCACAGGCGCATAATCTACACAATGAACGACGCGGGCAACACCTCGGACAAGCCTTACCGCAAGTGCGCGTACACTGTCGGTGAGGTGCTCGGTAAATACCACCCCCACGGTGACGCTTCCGTATATGATGCTATGGTGCGTCTTGCGCAGGATTTCTCTCTGCGCTACCCCATGGTGGACGGTCACGGAAACTTCGGTTCCGTGGACGGCGACCCGCCTGCGGCTTACCGTTACACAGAGGCAAGGCTTGCTAAAATAGCGAACGAGATGCTTGCCGACATAAACAAGGACACCGTGGACTTCGGCACCAACTACGATGACAAGCTGAAAGAACCAAAGGTGCTGCCGTCGCGCTTCCCGAACCTGCTGGTAAACGGCAGTATAGGCATCGCTGTCGGTATGGCGACCAATATCCCGCCTCACAATCTCTGCGAAGTCATAGACGCCATAGACCTGCTCATTGACAACCCCGACGCGGGTATTGAGAGCATAATGAGCTGCATAAAGGGGCCGGACTTCCCGACAGGCGGCATAATCATGGGCTATTCGGGCATACGCTCGGCGTACTACACAGGCCGCGGCAAGATAACCCTGCGCGGCAGAGCCGAGATAGTTGAAGAAAAGACCCACACAAGGATAGTAATAACCGAGATACCCTACATGGTCAACAAGACCAGACTGCTGGAATCCATAGGCGAGCTGATGCGCGACAAGCGTATCGACGGCATATCCACCCTGCGCGACGAGTCGGACAGAACGGGTATGAAGATAGTTCTCGAACTGCGCCGTGATGCCAACGCGAACGTGGTGCTCAACAAGCTGTACAGCTATACGCAGCTGCAGGACACCGTGGGCGTCATAATGCTGGCGCTCGTCAACGGCGAGCCGAAGATACTGCCGCTGAAGGATATGCTGACGCACTATCTTGATTTCCAGACAGAGGTCATCGAGAGAAGAACGCGCTACGATCTTGAAAAGGCGCGCAACCGTGCGCATCTGTTACAGGGCTTCATGCTGGCGATAGACAACATCGACGAGGTAATTGCCATACTGCGTTCCAGCAAGACGGTGCAGGAGGGCAAGGAACGCCTTATGGAGCGCTTTAAGGAAGCGGATTTGGGGCAGCTCCTGACCCGCGCAATGGACGATCAGTACAAGAACATAGTATTCGAGCATGAGACAGGCCTGAGCGAAGCGCAGGCGGACGCTATCGTGCAGATGCGTCTTGCGCAGCTCACAGGTCTTGAAAAGGAAAAGATAGAAGAAGAGCTTGCCGACATAATGGGCACGATAGGCGACTACATGGATATACTTTCGGACAGGTCGAAGGTATATGCCGTTATCCGCGAGGAGCTTGCCGTTATCCGGAAGAAGTACGGTGATGAGCGCCGCACTTCGATAGAGCAGGTAAGCGGGGAAGTGGACATAGAAGATCTTATCCCTGTTGAGGAATGTGTCCTGACGTACACCAATCTCGGCTATCTGAAGCGCCAGCCTGTTGAGGTCTACAATCTCCAGCGGCGCGGCGGCAAGGGTGTATCCGGCATCAAGCAGCGCGAGGAGGACTTTGTGGAGAACGTGTTCATCTCGTCCTCGCACGACAATCTGCTGTTTGTTACGGACAAGGGCAATATGTACAAGCTGAAATGCTTCGAGGTACCGGAGGGCTCACGTCAGAGCCGCGGCACCAATATTGTGAATCTGCTCCAGCTTGAAGAGGGCGAGAAAGTCGCGGTGATGATGAAGTCGTCCGATTTTGCGGAGAACAAGGTATTCGTCTGCGTCACCAAACTCGGCAGGATCAAGCGCACACCGCTGTCTGCGTTCAGGAATATCCGCCGCAAGGGTCTGCGTGCGATAACGCTTGCGGAGAATGACGAGATCGCGGCTGCATTCATCACCGAGGGCGATTCGGGCGTACTGATAGCTACTCATGACGGAAATGCTCTGCGCTTCAATGAAGAGAAGGACAAGGACGGCAAGGGCGGCATCCGGCTTATGGGCAGGACGGCTGCGGGTGTCCGTGCGATAAAGCTGCGTGAAGGCGACTATGTTGTGGGAGCCACGAAGATATACAGTGAAGAGATGACGATACTGACCGTGACGGACAAGGGTCTCGGCAGACGCGTCGAGGCATCGAAATATCCTGTCCGCAACCGCGGCGGCTACGGCGTCCTGAATTACAAGGTCAGCGAAGACAAGGGCTATGTCTGCGGAATACGTGCTCTCGGAACCGATGATGATGTCATACTCATCAGTTCTGACGGTGTTATTATCCGTATCCGTGCCAATGACCTGCGCAACATGGGCAGATACGCCACCGGCGTGCGCGTGATGAGACTTTCCGGAGACAGCAGAGTCGTGTCCTTCACCCGCACCGAGCATGACGACAGCGAGCAGACCGAAGCTATCGAGCAGGAGTCCGAGGAAGATATCCTCGAATCCGAAGCCGAAGAAGCCGCCGAAGTCCTCACCGACGATGAACCCGCCGAAGATGACGATGAGTAGCTTTAGTAGTCGCTGACGCTCGAGTTTAGTCGCTTGCGCTCGAGTTCAAAGAGAGTCGCTTGCGCTCGAGTATGACGCCCTTTGAAAAGGGCTTGGCCTAAACTTAAATCGCTTCGCCTTGCAGATTCGTTAAGTAGTACCCCCTTTACAAGGTAAAGCAATTTCAAACACAGAAAATACTGCTCCTTCTGATTTACAAAAGGAGCAGTTATTATTTTTTGCTACCCTACTGATGGGGGTTGTGGTCTGTGATTCGCGTAACGGATCTCCGTGGTACGGTATTGGGTCCAGCGTGTCTCCCCGTCATCGGGGAGGTGGCGACGAAGGAGCCAGAGGGGCTGACCGACAGACCACGCTGGCGCCGGCCGCGTAGGCCAAAAAAAAATAATAATCTTCTCGAGCGCGAAGCGCGACCCTTACCCTCGTTCTCAAGCGTCAGCGACGCTGGCGCCCGGGTAGTAGTGGGTGAGGATATCGCAGGCGGAGCTTCCGCGCTTTGCCATTTCGTTGGCACCGTACTGGGAGAGCCCGGCGCCGTGGCCGAGGCCTCTGGTGGTGAACGTGAAGATGCCGTCGCGGTATGCGACGGTGAACGCCGTCGAGCGCAGCCCGAAAATGCGCCAGATGTCGCCGCCCGAGAATCTGTTCTCCCCGATCTCCGCGGAAATAACGTAGCCCTCTTCGTTTACGTCCATGCCCGTGAACCACTTCGAGCAGTCCGCAGGTATCTTTATATCCGGGTCATAGTACGCCAGCGCCAGCCGCGCATCTTCGGCACGCATCTCGTTGGTGCATTCAAAGTTGATGTACCCCCTGTCCGCATAGCTGTCAACGCGTTTCAGATAATCGGGCTTTATCCCCCAGATGTACTCCGCCGGACAGGTGCGCCCCGCACTTACCGCGTGATATACCGAGTATATCGGCTCCCCCTTGTATGTGATTATATGCGTCTTCCCGAAATCCACAGCCTGCGCGATACGGTCGGCATACTCCGTATGCACGGCTCCGCGCTCCTCCGGAGTAAGGAAGGGCTGGCAGAGTTTCGGGTCGTCCGAGATGTCCGCGCCTTCGGGGATTTTACCGCTCCCGGAAAGCTCCTTCATCAGCCGCAGCGCATAGGTCGCACAGGCCGCCGCCTGCGCTTTCAGAGCCTCGGGCTCGTAGTCCGCGGGCATCTGCGCCGCAAGACACCCCTCTA
>JAEEJW010000227.1 GCA_016282095.1 Ruminiclostridium sp.
ACAGCTTGCTGAGGCGCTCGGCATAACCTCGCGGGCGGTGAGCCAGTGGGAAACGGACAGAACAGCACCGGACATCTCGCAACTGCCCGCACTGGCTAATTTCTTTGATGTAACCACCGATCAGCTGCTTGGGGTGGATATCTCCGAGTACAGTTCCTGCATCTTACGCTTTGCCACGGCGCGGAGATCATCACGCACTCGTGTTTGCTGCTTGTAGATATAATTCAATTCGTCAGAGAATATTTCATTTGCAAATGCACTCTTTATCATTTCGATTCCTTCCGTAGTGAGGTAACCCTCTTTGGGGTCTGAGGAGTAGACGAGCAAATGAATGTGTGGATGATGCGCCGTGTTATGAAATGCTGCGAACCAACGAAGATTATTAAACTCTATGCGCTGCGCTTCCGCTATTTTCTTCATGTTGTTCAGCACAAGACTGCGCCAGCTTTCGGGATCGACATATCCGAGGCGTTCAGCGTCCTCTCGCTTAAGCGACACCACATGAGTCCACACATTGCCCTCATGATCTGCTATTGTTTTCATTGCGTCCGACAACTCAACCTCGCCGTGTGTGCTTGTGAATAAGCCGTGCTTGCCGATCTTTTCTACGCCTGGACGTTCGGAAATATATTTGACAAGCATTTTGCGGTCTGTGATCCTGTCAGCGTTTCGTTCAAGCAATTCGGAAATAAGCTCCGATGCATTTTCCTTTGTGGGATCGGAACGATAATCTTCATATTCGTGCGATATCTTTTCTTCGGGAAACATTTCAAGCAATTTCTGAATAAGCTCCGTCTGATTTTTCGTAACAGGAATCCCTCGGCTCTGCGGCGAATACATTTCCACAGACTCCCTTGTCGCAATATATTTCACAAGGCCGCAGCGCTTGCCGGAGGTACCGTTCTTAAGGAATCGGCTCGATACAATTATTCTCGGCATTACTCATCCTTTTGGAATCTCACTGCGCTTTCGTAGTTAATGACACCGTTGATCCGACGCACCTCGTCCACGCACATACGATGCAGACTCTCAACGGTTTCATCGTCTATGTCATTGGTCGCGGCGATCATGTGAGATATTTTTCCAAGCTCCACCGCGATCTTGAACAGATTGCGGCTTATGCGCTGTTCCGTTAGATGCAATGCGGCGTTTATCATTTCCGTCATGATCGGAGCCGTATAGCTGACATTATCATTTTCTCTCAGATAGCCAACGTAAAACTTTATAGCCTTTTCAATGAAGACCGTCCGTGAGAAGCAATTCTGCTGCTTATACAGCTCATCCACATCCTTCATGGACTCCGGTGTCAGGTAAATCGTTGTTTTTATCTTCTCTGACGCTATTGCAGAATGCTTAACCTCGCCATTTACGGCTCTTTTTTCGTCCTTTGACGCTATCTTTTCCTTGTTTTTCAATCCGTGCCGTCACTCCTTCAACTTATTTTATCCCTTAACGGCGGGCTTTGCCCGACGATGTGAGCTTGGCTGGCGGCTCATAGACGCCAGCCTTTTTTCCTGCATCAAAATCATACCCCGCACCCCCCCCCTCACGGCTGCTCCCGAGGCGGTCGGAACCTCACGAAAACCGACTCAGTCATCTGCCTTTCCGAAACGCTGTCAGAAACGGCTCAAATTTGCGTTCAACGCCCCCTGAGGTATCCACACCCGACCTGCGCTTTAAAATCGCACACGGAGCGAAACAGGGCGGTCAACGGCGGTATGATTTACCTATCTTGTTTTCCGGAAAAGAAAACGCCTTCAGATAGCATTCCAAAGGCGTTTCCTAATTATATCAATCGTTGTTTCTTACAGAATCCGGAGCTTTTCTCGGCTTTCCCGGTGGCTGAACCTTACCCACCATGTCGATATAGTCACGAACATTTTGCGGAACAACCTTCGTGTACAGCTGCTCTGCGTATTTTGTCAGTTCGTCCACCACGGTAACGCCTTTCTGCTCCGAATACATTCTAAGAGCCGAGAGTTTTTCATTATCCATCGCGACGATGATGTTTTTCTTCATACAAAACCTCCGTATCTGTACAGTCACATCCCAATAAAAATCGCGAACATATCATTCTCGACTTCTTCCTGAGTTATGGACTCGGGAACCGCAAACTGCTGAACATATTTGTCGCATAAGTCATCCGGCAGAGAGCAGAAGTCTGCTCCGTCCTCGGTCTCGCACTCCCCGCATATGAAGAACGGACCTGCAATTATCTGACTGCCGAATCTTCGGTTGCCGTCCATTCCCATGAGCTTGGCCTCTTCATTTCCGACTATTATTGCGTCGTCAAGCCAGTATATCGGCTCGATATATCCCTGCACGGCTTTCTGCATACTGGCAAGATCTGATCCTATCTCCGTGATGTATGCAGGCTTACCGGACTCGACCATGACGACCTTCATAGTTTTATCTGACATTCAAATCACCTCCCGTCAGAAGAATGAAAGCTGCAGAGATTCCTCGGGTTCTTCCGCTATCTCGGCGGGATCATCCTGCTCGGAAACTTCGTCAGCTTCACATTCTTTATCTTCATATTCTTTCTCGCAGTCGTCCATATCATATACCGAAACGCATTTTGGGATCGATCGCGACAGCTTTTCCGCGAGGCCCCTGAACGAATCCAGTACCCATTTCGGATCCCTGTATCTTCGCATTGTCAACAAATCATCCTCGGCTATGGCTCGTTTCAGATTTGCGACATATCCGAGAACAGCGTCGACGCAAAGGTACTTACGCTGCTTGTCGGACAGTCTGCGGGTATTCTCCCTAATGAATTTCAAGCGTTCATCGGCTTCGATGATCTGTATCGAAGCGGCGGCATCGGCTCGTATCTTTTCGGGGTTTGCCATGTAGTTATCGTCCACCTCCGGAGGCGTTTCCCTATAATATATCTTGGGATAATCTCCGGAGCTGTACTTATCTTCCATTTGACTTTTGTAATACATGATATGATTTCGTACAAGATTAATGTTCGCTCCGTCTGCCCAGCATGGATCGGAGCCGCCGTGTTCGTTCAGACGATCCCAGCGGTCGAAGCTGTCCTGCAATGACCTTGTGAGCGGATCGTCGCCGCCCATAGCGAACAAAAGCTGACCGCCTGTGTCTGTATCCCGTCTGCTCACATCGACATCACCGTATCCTGCGATTCCGTCTGTTCCATGTCACCGCGACGAAGTACAAAGCCGTAATCGGTCTGTACCGCGCCGTCCTGTTCCGCCTGGGAATAGCCGTAGTCATAGTAATTTATGTAGTCCTCGACGCTGTCAAGCATTTCCTTGTCACTTAAATTCGCGGGATTGTTTTCGATGATATATCTGCCGTAGTCCTCAGCGCTGAACAGCTCCAACAGCTCGTAGCTGTCGATGTCTTCAGCAATTTCAAGCATTTCAGACATTGAATGTGTGTTCGTAGATTCGAGGACGGCGGCGAACACCTTGAGCGGATGAGCGTCCGCGTGTTCCTGCATTCGCTGCTTGCAAGCCCACTGCGCTATCTCGTTCAAGCCGGACAAGGTTATATCCTTGCAAGCAGTCACGAGCTGCAAATATTTCAAATCTGTGTATGCTTTTGTGACCTTGATCCTGTCGATATCGTCTATGTTGAGCTGCTTTTTCAGTTCCATAATATTGCTTTCCCGAAGCGGCAGCTTTACAGTAAAGTCACCGCCGCGGCACTCACATCGGGCTGACATCACGGACATAGTTTTGATCTTCTCCTGTCCTGCATGGGTGCGGAGAATGTCATGCCAGAACTCTTCACGATCTGCCGGAGTCATTTCATCTTCCTCCGCGTTCTGAAGAATATTAAGCTCGTCAACGGTCTTAGTGATATCGTCGAGGTCGAATCCGAGAGCGTTTGCGTTGAAACGATAACCTATCTCACGCCTGTCAAAGTCAAGGGTTATATAAAACGAGTGATCATCGTCTATCCCAAACCTGTCGGATCTCTGACAGAAGCTGCTGTCTGATATTTCGCTGAACAGCTTTACGCCCATGTAAGTTTCGGGGAACATCTCGTTCGCTGTCATTATAGGTAGAAGGTCTGCCGCCTCACACATTCCGACAAGCGAATTCTTATTCATGGTCTTTGACAGTTCTTCTGCCGTGTTAAATACGATCAGCGGGTAAGAGAACCCGCCTGCGATCCTGCTTGTAAAGTATCTTTCTCTGCCGTTTTCTATAGTGCAGTAGAGAGCCGTATTATCCATACTTTCATCCTTTCGTATTATCACATTGACATCGTCGGCGACTCATCAAGTTCGAAGCCGTACTCGCTGTAGATGTATCCGTACTCAGTTTCCTTTGCGCCGTCGCTTTCCATAAGGTCTCTGCCGAAGCGGTCAAAATCTATGTAGTCAGCAACGGTATCTTCAAAAAACTGTGTCAGGTCCGAACGGCTGTTGGCTCCGTAAAGTGCCTCATACCCGTATCCTTCAGCATCGTAAACCTCTACCAACTCAATACAGTCAAGGTTGTCGATGATGTTACTGATACCGTAAATAGTCTCGGGTCTGTAAGCCTCAACAGCGGCGGCGAACTTTTTCTTTTCATCCTCATCGGAGCAATTCGCCCATTCAGCAACACTGTTCAGCTCCGTAAAATTTATCTCCGACAGTTCTGCTATCTCGTTAAGGTACCGGTTATTTACATCGACTTTGACATCACAGTCATCGAGATCTGAGACCACGAGGTTTATCCTCGCAGTCTCGATACCGTCCTCGTCCATAGGCAATCCCGACATAAAGTGTTTTCCGTTATACTCAAGATGCACATTCATGATGTAGTTCTTTGAAGGCTTCGGCGGCTCCGCAAAGGTACTTATGAATTCCGCTTCACGGTCACACGCGTCCTCGCACTGCATACTTAACAGCTTTACGATCTTCGGATCATTTACCGAGATATGCATATCCGGCACATTGGTATGCACGAGATTCCGGTTGATCTCTATGCCGACAGTCTGTTTATCATAGTCAAGCGTTATTGAATACCCGAAGTCGAGACCCTTACGGAAGTTCTCGAAATGTTCCTGCGCAAGGCTGCCGTACAGCGGTGTCATGATGTATTCATTCTTTTGGCATGGATAGAAATACTCATCGGTGGACATCAGCGGAAGAACATCTTTAGCCCACACCGTATCCTGAAATCCGCTGTTTTTGATTGTTTCGGCTATGCTCAGAGCCTTGTCGTAGATGTGGAACGGGAATGACAAACCGCCTGCGTTATACGAATGAAAGTATGTTGTTGTCTGATTCTCTATGACCGTATA
>JAEEJW010000024.1 GCA_016282095.1 Ruminiclostridium sp.
GATCGATAAGCCAAAGGAAGAATGGACAATATTCGAGAATACGCACGAAGCCATTATTTCACAGCACGACTTTGATCTGGTGCAGGAGATACGCTCACACAAGCGCAGACTTCAAAGGCACAACGAGCCTAACCCGTTTTCTGGCATAGTATATTGTGCAGACTGCGGCTCGGTAATGCGGCTCTGCCGCTCGGTCAGCTTTAGTGAAAGTCAGGAGCACCTCAAATGCGGCAAATACTCTTGTGACCGGAACGAATGCTCAGCTCACTATATACGCACTTGTATTCTGCGTGAACTGGTCGTAAGCGAGATAAACAAGGTGTTATCCAATGTCCATGACAACGAGGACGAGTTTATCCGCAATGCTATGGATCATTCGGTAAGTGCGCATATCGAAGAAGTTAAGAAATCCAAGAAGACGCTTGCAAAGTACGAAAAGCGCATTTCGGAGCTTGACAGGCTTTTCACCAAAGTCTATGAAGATAACGCTCTCGGCAAGATAAGTGACGACAGATTTGAGCAGATGTCAAAAGGCTATGAAGAAGAACTGAGATCGTTGAAGGCAGATTCGGTAAAGCTCCTTAAATTCATAGAAGATACGGAACAGAAAGGTTCGGATATTTCACAGTTTATAGGGATCGTCAGAAAATATGAAAGCATATCCGAGCTTACTCCCGAAACAATGCACGAGCTTATTGAGCGCATTGTGGTACACGCTCCCAACAAATCGAGCGGACACCGTGAGCAGGAAGTCGATATCCATTTCAGATTTAACGTCCTTAAGGTCATAGCGATACTTGACAGACGTGATTACGACAAAAAGAAAAAGGCTGCGTAATGTTTGGCACACCTGATATTTTCCCCAAGCGCTGCTATTGCGGCGCTTACAGGAAAATATCTTAAGTGCTTTAAATACGCAACCTTTCGGGAGCAGTCGAATACTTCTTTATTACTACCCCACGAAGCGGCGGTTCTGTTTTTTATACGTTTTTCTATTCCGGCATGAACTCCATTACCTCATCCCCGTCGTCGGGAACGGACACACCGGCAGTTATTCCGGCGGCACCGATAACGGACACCGCACTGCCGAACTTTTCAAGAAGCAGCGCATGACCGGAGCGCACGGCCGCTTCATCTCCGCCGTTTGCGGCTTTTTCAAGCTCCGCAGCTGTTTCGGAAAGTCCGACGGCTCCTATGGTCCGCGATGTGCTCTTGAGCGCATGAACCTTTATCGCGTATGTTTTCATATCATTCGCCGCAAGCGCATCATTCAGCTCTCTGATACGGGTCTCTGCCGAGTCCACAAAGCCCTGAAGCATTTCCTTATAGAATTCATCGTCATCCGCACAGTAACCGAGACCGGTCTTCGTGCTTATGCCGCCTTCCTCCAGACGTCCGTACAGCACGGAAGCGTCATCCGCCTTGTCTGCGGGGGCAGCAGGTCCGGTATTATCAGGATCGGTCAGCTTATCCTGCGGCAGGTACTTGCCGAGTATGTTCTCCAGTGCCTTTACCTCGATAGGCTTGGACAGATAATCGTCGAATCCGGCTTCGATGTATGTCTCACGGGCGCCTACGACAGCATTCGCGGTCAGCGCTATGACCGTGCAGTCCTGCGGTATCAGCGCGTTTTCTCTCGCCTTATGCAGAGTTTCGATGCCGTCCATTTCCGGCATCATGTGATCGAGCATAACTATATCATAGACGCTGTTCTTCATTTTTTCCAGCGCTTCGGCTCCGGAAGCCGCGGTGTCCGGAACTATGCTGCTGAGTTTCAGCAGGTTCTTCGCGACCTTGAGGTTCATATCGTTGTCATCGACCACAAGGATCTTCGCGCCGGGAGCGCAGATATACCTGTCGTCCGCTTCGCTGCTGAGGGCTTCCCTTGCCTTTGCTTCGTAATCGCCTATGGGCTGCCCGTCGATTATGCCCTGTGCTACTTCAAATGCAAACTCCGAGCCTTCGCCGTAAACGCTGTGGACTTCAAGCTTTGAGCCCATCATATCAAGGAGCCTGTTCACGATAGCCATACCAAGACCCGTGCCCTCGATAGTACGGTTTCTGTTCTCCTCCAGCCTTGTGAATGATTCGAACATTCTGCCGATGTCCTCCGGCTTTATGCCGATACCGGTATCCTTGACGCGCACCCTCAGTCCTATCGAGTCGTCGGATCTCCTTACCCCGTCAACATACAGATCTACACGGCCTTCTCTTGTGTATTTTACCGCGTTGGTGAGCAGATTGACAGCGACCTGTGATACTCTCATATCATCGCCGTAGAGCGCCGACGGAAGATTGCTGTCTATGTGAGCTTCAAATTCCAGGCCTTTGTCCGCGGCTCTCGCGGATATGGAATTTATCATATTCTCAATGAACATTGCGGTATCGTATTTTACCGGTATTATTTCCATTTTGCCTTCCTCGATCTTTGAAAAATCGAGAATGGTATTTATGAGTCCCAGCAGATTCTTTCCGGCGGAATGGATATTGCCGGCATATTCCCTTATCGACGCATCGGACGATTCCCGCAGGATCATCTCGTTCATACCGAGCACCGCGTTTATCGGCGTTCTTATCTCGTGGGACATCTGCGCCAGGAATCTCGACTTGGCCTTCTCCGCCGCCACCGCGGTCTCTGCGGCTTCGACCAGCTTTTCGTTGGTCTTGTCCTGCCATCCTATGAACCGGTTTATCATTGTCACAACGCCTACGGCGGATACCGCCAGCATCAGCAGGAACACCATAACGACGATAAGCACTGTACCGTAGATGCTCCACCAGCTCTGGACAACGACAACGGTAAATCCGGAGAGCTCGTTGTTTTTAGTGTAGCAGGCCGCCAGCCGCCCGTCATGGTCACGCATCAGGAACACGCTGTGCCTGTGGTAGGCGTCGGCGTATTCGGTGTCCTCGATATTTACGTTGTTGGTGGTGCTTATCTCATATTCCTTGTGCGGGTGGTTGATGATCGTCCCGTTCCTGTCCACCATGAAGGCGAAACTGTCGGAGGTATAGCTGTTGTCCAGCACGCCGACGATCTTGTCCATAAGGCAGTCTATGGCGAAGATGCCAAGGAAGTCTCCCTCCTCGGAATAGACGCTCCGCGAGAAGGTGATACAGTACAGTCCGGTCTGGGCGTCGAAGTACGGAGCGGATATGCTGAATCCGGTGCCCGAGCGCTCGGTATCTATGTACCACTGGCGTTCCTCGACCTTATAGTCGGGATCGGGGACCCAGCCGTTGTTCATTATTATGGCGTGCTCTTTGTTGTAGGGGTTCGCCATGTACGCGAAAGTCATTTCGTTGTAGTTCTTCGCGATATCGTCCAGCCACTTTACGGCGGAATCATAATCGTCAAGCACTCCCGGATCGGCGGCTATGACATCGGAGAACATATCGAGTATGCTCTTTTTCTGCTGCATCCAGAGCATTACTTCGCTCTCATACCGCGCAGCTTCCTTGCTTATGCGCTCCGAGCCCCAATTCGAGGTCATAACGAGACACAGTACAAGCCCTATAAGCGACGCGGCGATAAGTATGCCGGTAATGCCGTTGCGGACATATCTGACAGAAACGGCCGCCTTTGCGGACTTCTTTTCTGCGCCGGTCTCCCCGGCATTTTTTTCTTTCAGTATATTAGAATATGAGAAGAGGTTGTCGAGTTTCTCGCGGAGCCGGTTTCCCGCTTCCAGTATCTCCCTGAACGTGAGCCGCCGGTCTTCGGGATCCTGTTTCAGACAGCTTCCGCTGATGTTGATTATCTCCTGCAGCGGCACATTTATGTCTCCGGAAAGCGACGCTATGAAGCTCTCCGTGGAAGCGAGCGCTTTCTCGGCCTTTTCCTGATTGTTCACACTGACCAGATAAAAAGCTATTATGACCGTGACCATCATGAAGTCAATGGTTCCGAGCATTATCATCTGATCTATGGTTTCCTTGCAGAACTGATCGTAATCGACAACAAGTATGAGTTTCCAGCCGTTGTCGGTCTCGCTGTCGAAGACTATCTTCTCCCTTCCGCCGATTGATGTGCGGAAGCTCCTGTGCTCATTGGAGGCCTTTACCCTGTCGAATACCTCGGTGTACTGATGCAGCACTTTTGAAAGCTCCTGACCCTGATAGTGCTCATCGGAGCAGCCTGCCACAATGCCGCTGTCGGTAACGATCATAGCGAACTGATCCTCACTCTCTCCCATTCTGCCGACTATATCCTGCACTCTCGACAGAGTATAGTCCATTGCCGCGACGGTATCGCCGTCGGAGAGAAGATATGAGAATGTGTAGCAGAGATCGCCCGTATTGGCGTCAATATACGGCTCCGAGATAAAAATCTGCCCCTTTTCACGCTTTGCACCGGTATACCACACGCGCTCCGCGGCGTGGTATTCCTGCGGCATATCGAAACCGGGGATTATGGTCCAGTCCGAAGCCGCCGCATACACGCTGAAACAGTTTCCCGTGCTCAGATCAGCATAGTAAGCCTTCTGCCCCCTGATGTACTCTTCGATCTTATCAAGCCCGGCGGATTCATTAATGAGCTGCTCAAGCCCCATGGAATAGCGCAGGAGGTAATTCTCGGACACAGACATCGTCTCCTGCATCTCGCCCTTGAGATTGTTTATCTGTATCTCACCGATCCTGCCTGTCTGATCCGTTCCCGCCTGATATATGATAGTGATATTCATTATGATGACGGTCGTGAATATCAGAGCTATTATAACGATAAAACTCTTGCTGATGCGGCTTTTTCTTCTCCTGGCCGCAGACCGCTTTTCTTCAAGCAGCAGCAGGAAACACAGCAGTCCGATACTCTCAAAGAACAGTTCGACCTTGACCGAGAACAGACCCTGTATAACGATACCCGCCGAGGCTATCAGCAGAATTATCAGCATGGCGGTCCTGTCCATTCTGGACATCTTTTTCCAGTTCGAGAAGAAGTACACCGAGCAAACCACCACATAAAAGCCCGCCGAAACATACATCAGCCACATTCCCGGGCCTCTGGTATATATGCCGTTTTCATCAATACAGTATATCAGCCTTGTGAACGGATTTGTGACGACCAGGAGCTCAGCGGCCAGGAACGGCGAGAGTATCGCCGCAAAGAAGCCCCTGCCCTTGTCCGCGGCTCTGCCTGCGAAGTTTACAAAATACAGCGCGAACAAAAGCGGCAGACAGGTGTGGCTCAGGAAATAGATCTCGTTCAATATATCTGCCGCGACGGCTCTTTTCGCCGGAAAAAATGTCTCCACGATGACATCCAGCACATCAGTAACTGACGATATCATAAGGCATATCAGCAGAAAGATATAAATAAATCTCCTGTCCTTCAGCTTGCCGATCAGGCCCTCCGGAAAACGAATATACTGCCTGCCGCTGTTTCTGAAACAGTCAAACAGACAGAAAAGGCATATCACAAATGCCGAAATCTCCAGAACTATCTCATTCATGATACTGTTCCAATCCTCCCACTGCGTCTGCTGCATTCCGGACACTATATCCACGGTCACGGTACAGTCACCGCTTCTTTCATACTTATCCGTATATCCGGAGCAATACAGATTATACCATATAAAGAAGAAAAAATCAATGGGAGAAGAAAATAAAAAAGCAAACAGAGCTTTCCGGGACAATATAGGGTGCGCGGGCTCCGCGCTTATACCATATACAAAGAAAAAAGTCAATTATCCCGCTATATCCGCCGGCTTTCCCCGGCACGCCGATTTCACGGAGAAGTTTTCTCCGTGTATGCGGCACCGGAATACTTTTTCGTTGACACCCGGCGGGATTTATGATAAAATCGATCCGGGAAGTGATATTATGAGAACAGTTATTGCAATAGATTCATTCAAGGGCAGTCTCACTTCAATGCAGGCGGGAAATGCCGCCGCAGAAGGCATACACAGAGTCTATCCCGACGCCGAAACGGTCGTAAGGCCGCTCGCGGACGGAGGAGAAGGAACTGTGGAGGCTCTCATATCCGGCATGAACGGCGAACTGCGCGAAGTAAAGGTCACAGGTCCCTGCGGCAGCCCCGTGACCGCGGGATACGGCATCATCGGCAGCACAAAAACCGCCGTTATGGAAATGTCGGCGGCGGCCGGCCTGACACTTGTACCGCCCGGCAGGGCTGACCCGATGCACACCACGACCTACGGAGTCGGCGAGATGATACGCGACGCGGCGGCTCACGGCTGCCGGGACTTCATCATCGGCATAGGCGGCAGCGCCACCAACGACGGCGGCGCGGGTATGCTTCAGGCGCTGGGCTTCGGGCTGCTGAACGGACACGGCGAGCAGATACCTTTCGGCAGCGCGGGGCTGGCAGAGCTTTCCCGCATAACCGACGGCGAGGTGATGCCGGAGCTGGAGGAGTGCCGGTTCCGCATCGCCTGTGATGTGACAAATCCACTTTGCGGAAGCAGCGGGTGCAGTGCAGTGTTCGCTCCGCAAAAAGGCGCACGCCCCGAAGATATACCCGTAATGGACAAACTGCTCGGAAGATTCGCTGCGCTGACTAAAACGGTACGACCCGCAGCCGACCCGGGATATCCGGGCGCCGGAGCCGCGGGCGGGCTGGGATTTGCTTTTCTGTCATACACAAACGCAGCGGCGGAGTCCGGTGTGGAGCTTATCCTGCGCGAAACACGGCTCGAAGAATATATCCGGACTGCCGATATCGTGATAACCGGCGAGGGACGGCTCGACGCGCAGACAGCTATGGGAAAGGCTCCCGCCGGTGTCGCGGAACTCGCGAAGAGATACGGAAAACCGGTGATCGCGTTTGCCGGAAGCGTAACAAAAGATGCCGCAGCTCTGAACAGCCACGGCATTGATGCGTTTTTCCCGATAATCCGGGGCGTGTGCAGCCTCGGGGAAGCAATGAAAACAGAAAATGCAAAAGAAAATCTGGCCGATTCCGCCGAACAGGTATTCAGGACGATCAGGGCGGTTCAGGACCGTATTTTCCCGACAGAAAAATGTACCTCATAACCAACAAATCCCCGGGCCTCAAACCCGGGGATCTGTTTTATGGAAATATGAGGATTTTCCGGACATATCGGAATATGTGGGGCAACCACTTTTCAGCGCACGCGAATTTCAGTCTTTACTCTGACCCGAACTTTTCCTCCGCGCGGAATACCGATGTTTATACCGGGCTCTGCTGTCTCACTGAAGACCGATACCGATTCATCGTCCGGGATCCTGACCTGTTTGTCTTCTGCCGATGCGCAAACGCTTGCTGTTACTACCATCATTGCTGCTGCGAATATAGCTGCGATCTTCTTTGTAATGTGTGTAGTTTTCATAGTTTTATCCTCCTGTTAATTTATTGTTGCTGGTTTTTGTTTATGGGCTCTTGTTTTGTTTCCCTTTCTTTAATTACATTATATCTCAATTCATAGCATAATTCAATATTCAGATATTTTACATGACACCAAAGCGGGTTTTGGGCAATATTACCAGTGCAGGAAGACTGTTCCGGTGTTTGCGCAAGGATCCCGACAGCCGGGTGCGGTCATGAAGGAACCGCTCACGCTGCGGCTTCCGGGTATTCCTGAACACGGAGATATTATGGATTTGCAGGGGGTAAATACTTGAATCTGACGCGGCTTTATGATATAATGATGTTATGGGAATGTAATAACGCGATATTGCACGGCATAATATTCAGTCAGTAATGCAGGAAAATATCGCTTTCCGCAATGAACAAAGCAGAGATCCGGAAAATCAGACATTGAACGGGAGTGTGTGAATGAGTCAGCTTATAATAACAGCAATTGTGTTTGTGGCGCTGATAGCGGTATTTGTCATCGTCAGCATCATAAATAAAAAACGCGGCAGAAAGAGCCGTGCGCTCAGAGTAGTGTTCATCGTGCTTGAAGTACCGGTGACGGCAGTGCTGGTGTTCCTTATATACACAGCATTTTATTACCGCGCCGATCCGTCGGTGCAGGAGTATCTTGTCAGCGACGCGAATGTTACCGTCGGGAAAGAGCCCGACTGGTACTTCTTTGACGGGGCCGGAGAAGGTACTGCACTTATATTCTATCCCGGCGCGAAGGTGGAGTACACCGCCTATGCCCCGCTGATGCGAAAGGCAGCTGAAAACGGCATAGACTGCTTCCTGGTGCGTATGCCGCTTTCCATAGCATTTTTTGATCCGCGATGTGCAGACAGGATAAAGGCACAGTACAGCTATGACAAATGGTATATCGCGGGACATTCGCTGGGAGGAGCTGTAGCCGCAATGTACTGCGAAACGCCCGGTAATATGGACGGACTGATCATGCTGGCGGCATATTCGATCTCGCCGCTGCCCACGGAGCTTGAAACCTGCGCAATATACGGTTCAAAGGACGGCTGCCTGAACCTCGGCAAATTCAACGAATGCAGGAAAAACCTCCCCGAAGGCTCGGAGATACTGACGATCGAGGGCGGCAACCACGCGGGATTCGGCTGCTACGGTGCGCAGGACGGTGATATGCCCGCCGATATTACTGCCGGGGAGCAGCAGAACATAACCGTTGATCTCATCATGAACTTTATCGGCAATCGGGAGATCCGATAAGTTTAGCGGAGCAGTTGTCAGCGTGACCGTACAGCATCGGCGGACTCTCTTGCCGTGAATCGGGAAAATCCACGGATTTTGTATATAAATTAATGCCCCGCTATTGCAGCGAGGCATCATTTCATATTCCGACGCCCGATAAATACGAGCCGTTCAAAGGGAAAGCGCACGGCTCTGCGGCTTTCCCAGGCTTTCCGAAGCGCTTCACCGACATCGCAGGCGGGATATGCCTGCGGCAGGCTCTTATTTTCATTCAGATACGCCCTTTTTCTGTACTTTTCCGATCATCGCGGTGCAGTAATTTCCTATCATATCAACGCCTGTGACAAGCACTTTCCCGTACTTGCCGGAACTTACCGCTGCCGCCGCGAATACCGTGTTCATCATATACCCGCAGCCGAGTGTCTCACCTGTCCATTTTTTCGGTGAAACAATCTCCGCTCCGGGGAATATCGTCTTTATTGCTTTGATTTCCATATCATCGAAATATGTACCGTTGGCCGCGGCAAATACGGCATCGGGAGTGCTGTCATGCCTTTTCAGAATGCCGGCAATAATATCAGCACCACTGCTTTCAAGCGTATGCAGCAAGGGACTTCTGCCGAGTGACGCGGAAGCGAACCCGGTCACAGCGCAAAGTGACCTCCCGGTTTTTTCGCGGGTCAGCATCATCATGACCGCGCCTTCGGACAATTCCGCACCGTTCAGTGCTTCGAGCTTGCCAAGCCCGGCATATATCGCCTCGTTGTATTCCTCCACCGAACCGCAGAGCATCATATCCGCCTTGTTTGTCGTGAGCAGCAGAGAGGAATATTCAAGCGGATCGCCGCCGGTGAGTACCGTGCTCACGCCCTTGAAGCCGTTCAGTATGCATATCTGCCCGACACAGGCGTTAGGAACCATTCCCGAATATACCGCGGGGCTGCAAAGTCCGGGAACGCCCTTTGCCACCGTATCGGCAAACTGTGTATAATAAACGCTCGAACCGTAGCCTGTGGTAATTATAGTCCCTATCCTGCGCCTGTCAAGCGGCTCGGGAATATCCGCACCGCGCACCGCGTTGTCAGCGGCAGTGCAGGCGATTTTGTTGTATCTGCTGTTACGGCGTATTTTCGCAGGCGGTATCTGCGAGTCAAACACTATCGGAAGTGCCGCTTTTTCGTACCTGCCGCTGTTCAGCACATTCATAAGCTCGTCAGCAGACTTTGCGCAGCGGGAAATTATGCCTGTACTTTCAATATACGCCCTCATTCGCCCACCCACTTCCCGATTACGATGCTTGCGCTGTTGCCCGCAAATCCGAAGCTGTTCGACATAGCGTATCTGATATCAATTTTTTCCGGCGGATCAAACATTCCGCTGTCATCGAGCGGCTCTGTAAGGCGGGGCATAACTATCGGCTCTCCCGTCTGCATTGAACGCAGAACACTCGCAAGCTCCACCGCGCCCGAAGCACCCATGCAATGCCCGACAAGAGCCTTAGTCGAGCTGACGAACGGCTTTCTCTCCGCGCCGTCGTACAGCTTTTTCAGCGCGTTCGTTTCCATCGAGTCATTGAGCATCGTATGTGTATCACCGTTTTTCCGAATACTGCGGACACGATCGTTTTTACACTTTCCGAAACAGTTTATTTCATGGTACTATAATACTTTTACTTTACCGTTGTAACAAAATACGCTATCAAAGTCAATGGTCATTTTGTAGAATATCAACAAAAATTATTTGTATATAGTACCGAAAGAATAAAGCTCAATATTATAATATTTCTTGATATTTATTATCCGATATGATATAATGATAATGGCGGACTTGCCCTGTACAGGCGGGAAATGCATAAAGACGGGAAAACATACTTACAAAAAATAATTGACGGGCTGAATAAGGTTCAGCTTTAGAGGGGGTTGTGATGAAAGGCTTTTGCGAAAAGAAATTCGTTTCCATGCTGATATCCGGCACATTTACAAAAGCAGTTATGTATCTGATGCTGCTGAGCGACAGCATCATTGCCGGTTTCTTCATAGGCGAATCGGGTGTTGCCGGGATCAATGCGATAACACCGCTGACCGCTTTTGTTACATTTTTCGGAGATCTGGTCTCGACTGGTGTCGGCATTGTTTTCACGCGAGAGGTCGGAGCGATGAGGAAACGCCGGGCCGATGAGATCTATGGACAGGGTCTCATCATCAGTATCGGTATCGGATCGATCTCTGCGCTTTCGATATTCCTGCTCCGGGACGTGTATTTCGGTATCAGCGGCGTCACAGGCGATATTCTGGAAAATGCGCTTCAGTACTACCGTTTCCTTCCGATCAACGCCTTCCTGACCATAGTTATCTTCTATCTTGAACAAATGGTGTACAGCGACGGCGACGAACTCTGCAATAATATCTGTTACGGTTTTCAGATCGGCGGAAACATTATCTGCTCCGTTATACTGACCAATTACCTCGGAATGACGGGCATTATCCTGGGCTCCGTGATAGGAAACAGTCTGGGTATCCTGACCTGCTTCTGGCACTTTTTCAGAAAGAAAAACACACTCCACTTTGTGTGGCATCTGTCCTTCAAGGACTTTTTGCTGACATCGAGATACAGCATCGTGGATTCCTCCGTATATATCTGCTGGGGACTTATGGACTTCGTGATGATAGGGTTTGTTTCACGGCACTACGGCAATCCCGGTCTGATAACACTGGCCGTGGTCGTCAGTCTGATAGAGTTCGGCGTTGTTCTGGACGGTGTGGGAATGGCGATGCAGCCGCTTGTCAGCACATATTTCGGAGAAAAGAATCATAAGCTCATCAAAAGAGTCATGAGATCCGGTATAAAAGCTGCCGTCATAGAAGGAGCGGCCGCAACTCTTCTGATCTGGGTTTTCGCAAAGCAGTTCTGCGGCCTGTTCGGAGTTACCGATGATGCTGCGCTTTCCTCGGCAATACCTGCCATACGGATCGTTTCGCTCGGGTTTATCTTCTGCAGTACGGTGTCGCTCACCACTTCCTACTATATGCTGATAGACCGTATCGGTATGGCTACCTGCATCGCGTGCTTCCAGAACGGTCTGTTATACATTCTCCTCCCGGTATCCGGATCCCTTCTTTTCGGGGAGGCCGGTATGTGGGCTGGTTTTGTGGCGGCTCCTGTCCTGACGCTTGTCTGCGCCTTTCTCTTTGTGTATCTGAGATACGGCAGAGACAGTTTCCCGTTCCTGTTGAATGATATGAAGGCGGAGATCATTGTTATTGAGGATACCCTTACTCCGGAAACAGCGGTTCAGCTTTCCATGCAGGTCGCTGACAACCTGCTTTCACATCAGTATCCGAAAAAGACTGCCAATAAAGCGGCGCTGTTTACGGAAGAGATAGGTCTGACGATCCTCGAAAGCAACAATCAGTCGAAGAAGCCGTTATTAATAGAGCTTTCACTGTTATTTGATCCTGATAATGTTCTTATCATAGAACGTGATTCGGGAAAATTGTGTGACCTGACCGACCCCGACAATCAGGTCACGGGCCTGAGCGGATTTACACTCAGCAATCTGATGAAGGAACATAATGAAAAAGCATATCTTGTAACTACCGGTTACAATCGGAATATGATCCGCTTTTCCCGCGGATCGGATGAATAATGATCCGATGATCTTATCATAAGCGCGCCGCTCATGTGGCTGCGGATATCAAAGCTGAATAAAAAATTAATAAATCAGGAGGACAGCATAATGAAAACAACTGTCGAAAACAACAGGCTCTCTGTTTTCCTTGAAGGCAGGATCGACTCCAACAACGCCGCTCAGACCGAAAAGGACATATTTGACGCTATCGGAAATGCCGGCAGCGCGGATATCCTCTTCGACGCGAAGGATCTCGAATACATATCGAGTGCGGGACTGCGCGTGCTGCTGAAAGTGCAGAAAACAAAGAAGACACCGATACCGATAATAAATGTACCCCGCGATGTTTACGACATCTTTGAAACCACCGGATTTACGGAGCTGCTCGATGTGAAAAAGGCACTGAGAAAAGTGTCCGTTTCGGGATGTGAACGAATCGGCAGAGGCGGCCACGGCAATGTTTACCGTCTTGATGATGAAACGATCATCAAAGTATATCACGACAACAGCCCGATGTCTCTTATCGAGAAAGAGCGCGAATATGCAAAGAACGCCTTCGTTCACGGTGTTCCCTCCGCTATCGCCTATGATATAGTCGAGACGGAGGAGGGCTGCGGTCTTGTGTTTGAAATGGCAGGAGCCGTGACGCTCAGCAGATTTATAACAGATCACCCCGACAAGCTTCAGGAATATGCGGTAAAGTTCGGAACACTGCTGAAAACACTCAATTCCACGGAGGCAGACCCGAAACTCTACGGCGATATCAAAGAAATTTATCTCGGACGCGCTGAGAATGCCGGAAAGTTTTTTACGGAAGATGAGATAGGACAGGTCGTTAAGATGATAAACGCTGTTCCCGACGGCAGCGGAATGATTCACGGCGACTATCACACCAACAATGTTATGGTACAGACGGACGGCGAACTCGTCCTGATAGATATGGCGGACATAAGCCGCGGAAACGCGCTGTATGACATAGGAGGCACTTTTCTCACAATGTATCTCTCCGGTATAAATAATCCTGCTGTCACAAAAGAGACCATTGGTATCGACTACGAATTGGCTAAGCAGATATGGGGCATTACGCTGTCCACATATTACGGAACGACCGATACGGAAAAGCTTGAGCTTTTCAGCCAGAGGTGCGGAGCATTCGCGCTTATGCGTATGGCAACGACACTCGGTATGAACTCAAAGAGAGCGGAAGCGAGTGCTCCCGGAATGACAGCGCTGCTTCGCCAGAGACTTTTCCCGAATACCGATAGTTTCTGCAAGCTGTTTTCTATGCCGGTCTGACAAGACATATCATGAAAAAGGAATATCCGCGTCCCTGCATATTCCACTGAAAAATTCATATACATTGATTTTCTCTTGTTCTCATCAATGAATATTTATGTTTTTACAGAATTTCTGCAACAAAAAGGAGCCTGCGGGTTCAGATGCGGTGTAACTCGCATCTGAGCTTACAGGCTCTCTGTAACCGTATCAGATCCCGCTGTTATCAGCAAACATTATACGAAAACTTTTTCTGTAAACCGAATAAATTGTTGCGGATACAAATCAAAAGTGGTTTGGTTGAAACGGCAAAAACGGCTGTCAGAAAATAACAAAGCCGTCTGTGGTATTGCCCACAAACGGCTCTGTTATCAGCTATTCGCTGGTGCGGAGAATGAGACTTGAACTCACACGAGCTAACGCCCACTACCCCCTCAATTGCGCCTCAGGCTTAATCGTTACCGATATTTGTGATTTTTTCACAGCGATTGAGTACGTTCGGCAAACACAGTTTGTATCAGTTGCACTAAAGAAAACCTAGAAAAACTTAAAAATAATGACCTGTAAAACACATTTTGGAAATACAAGACGATTTTGGTGGAACTCCGTAAATGGTAGCTTTTCTAATTAGATAAGAGAACTATGCTGTTTTGGTACAGTATGGTTCTCTTTTCATTGTTTCGTTCATTCCTGTCAA
>JAEEJW010000228.1 GCA_016282095.1 Ruminiclostridium sp.
CCCATATCTTTATCGGCTGGAAATTAACGCCCGTGGGAGCCGCGATCCCCGCTTCGATGATCTTGTTTATGTCCTCCTCCGGTATATCGCACCCGTCAAATCCGCGTACCGAATACCTGTCATGCGCGAGCTGAAGAAAATCCGTCATTTTTTTGTCCTCCTGCTGATAAGCTTTTTTTCACTTTATTATTATTATAACATATCCGCGGATATTCTGTCAATTATTTCCGAATACTGTTGACTATTTCCGCAAAAAATGATATAATTAAACTAATAATAAATCTTTCTGCATCTGAAAGCGGGGGTGATCTCATGCGTAAGTTATCGCGAATGATCTGCGTGCTTCTTTCGGTTATGATATGCCTGACATTTTGCGCTGCCGGCGCGTCCGCAGCCGGTACGGACGGCGTAAGTCTCTCTGTGGACTCCGTGGTACAGGGCGGACGGTTCATGCTCCGCGTCGATATTCCCGCGCAGTATGCCGACGCTTCGGGAATGTATATATGCGTCGAGTTCGACCCGGAGGCCTTTGAAGCCGTAGACTGGGACGCGTCCGCGGATATCTCCGGAAACAGCCGGCTCTCATATTATGACAATAACATCGGCTACCTGCTGTTCTCGGCATACAGCGACACCGAGGTCATAGACCTGGAACAGGGTATGCGGTTCACGGCTCTCATGCGCGCAAAGGACAACGCCGACCCCGGCAGATACGACTTCACGCTCACCGAGCACAACATCACCGACGCTTACGATTACTCGCAGCTCTGGCCCTCCCCGGGCACAGTCACAGCCCGGCTCGATGTCACGCAGAAGCCCGCCGCTCCCAGACAGCCCGTCTACGGCGGAGGCCTGGCGCTCTCCTCCGACCTGCTGCATCAGGGAGACAGATTCAACGTGGTGGTTACCGTTCCGCCGATCAGCGACGGCGATGCGGACAAGCTGGCGTTCACGGTGAAATTCGACAGCACAGCCTTTGACGTTCTCCAGTGGGCGCCCGACCTCAACGGCGCAGTCGCGCAGGCCGGCAGCGGCTATTTCAGCCTTGCTTCCAACCGTGCGCTCACATCACGCGAACTCTCCAACGGCTTCACCTTCACTGCCCTGCTCCAGGTGCGCAGCAGCGCTGCCACCGGCAGCAGGAGCTTCACCCTGACGACCAGCGACCTCACCTGCTATGACATTTCCCTGGACAGGATCGTGAATCTCTGGCGTCCGACGACCACCTCATGCCCCGCAACGGTCTATACGAGCTTCGATTCACCGTACATACAGACATATATACCCCAGTACCCTGCCACATGGCAGACATCAATGACTCCCGAGCCCGTTCAGCAGCAGCCCGCTTCGCCCAATCCCCTGCGCTCCGCTGCCGACGAGCCTGCCGACAGCTATGACGACGAGACTCCGGAGAGCATTCCCGGCTCCGACAGCGGCAGGAACTACTACATAAACGAGAACGACATAGAAATAGACATCGCAGAAGACCCAGTCCCGGACATCGATGACCCGGACGATGAAGAAGACGCCGGCATCGTGGACATAGACGATGTCAGCGACGACGACGACCCGGACGACGGAGAGGTCATCGGCATTGACGACGAAGTCGAGGACATCGACGAGGACGACAGCAGCTCGATATACGACATAAGCCTTGACTGCGAGGGTCTGGACGGCCTTACCGAAGGCACACTGAGCATTTCGACGAAGTACAGGTATTTCAGCGGCGACACTGTCGTTTATATGACACGCTCCGATCTTGCGGAGACCTGCGCAAAGGAAGCCCTGAAACGCCTCGGTATGACCACGAACCCGTACTATTCGCTGGATATAAGCGTTTTCGACAAGGCTGCCGGCAGATACATCACGGCTATGCCGGAGGGCGGCTCGATCACATTCGAGATGCCCCTGCCCGCTGCCCTTTCCGCCTACCCCGACAGCGTTGAGGTATTCCACGCCGCTGACGGCCGTCCCGAGCCTGTTGAGCGCACCATAGTCCGGGAAGGCAGTCTTGTGAAGCTGCGGTTCACCGGCTCCTCATTCTCGCCCTATCTGATCGTCGATACCGACCACACTGCTGCGCAGATACGCAGCAGTGCTCCGGGAAAAGCTCCGGAAGCCGTCCTCACAGACGACGGCGCAGTTCCCCACAACGGCAATCTGAACCCGGCTACGGGCGCGGCCGCGGCGGTAGCGCTGCCGGCTGCTGCGGTATTCTGCGTAATACTCGCGAAGAAGTCCACACGAAAGAGAAAGCGCACCCGCACCTACGTCGGTGACAGCGTATCCTCGGAGGACAAGGACAGCGTATAACACAAAAAAAGCTCCCCGGACGAACGGGGAGCTTTTCTTATGTCTGAACTTACTTGAGTTCGATCTTTGCGCCTGCTTCTTCGAGCTTAGCCTTGAGCTCTTCAGCTTCTGCCTTTGCAACGCCTTCCTTGATAGCCTTAGGAGCAGCTTCAACGAGCTCCTTAGCTTCCTTCAGGCCGAGACCGCAGATATCCTTGACAGCCTTGATAACGCCCATCTTGCTGTCGCCGAAGGATGTGAGGATAACGTCAAATTCTGTCTTCTCCTCAACTGCTGCTGCTGCGCCTGCTGCGGGACCTGCTGCAACCATAGCTGCGGCGGATACGCCGAATTCTTCCTCAAGTGCCTTTACTAAGTCGTTAAGCTCAAGTACTGTGAGTTCCTTAACGTCTTCAACGATCTTTAAAACTTTCTCTGAAGCCATTTTAATTTTCCTCCTGATGATTATTCTTGTTGTCTGTCCGATGAACGGACTTTTCCGATCTGCTGCCGGGCGGTATTCACGCGGCAGCCGTTATGCCGCTGCGGGTATGATCACGCAGCGCCTTCTTCGCTTTCCTTCTTCTTGGCGATCTCGCTTGCTGCGATAGCAAGTCTCTGCATAGGAGACTGGAGCATGAAGAGCAGCTTGGAGATGAGCACTTCCTTGGACGGGAGCTGTGCATACTCCTCGACTTCTGCTACCGAGATAGCTTCCTTACCGATGAAGCCGATCTTGATGTTGAAGCGGCTGTCACCGCAGTCCTGGGACTGCTTGTAAAGGATCTTCGGAGCGGAGATGATGTCGTCTGTGTGGATAGCGATAGCTGTCGTACCCTCGAGATGCTCGTCAACGCCTGTGATGCCTGCCTTGTCGATAGCTCTTTTGAGGAGAGTGTTCTTTACTACGAAGTAATCAACGCCTGCCTCACGGAGAGCCTTACGGAGAGCTGTATCTTCCGCAACTGTGATGCCCTTGTAATCTACGATGACACCGCCTGCCGCGTTTTCGAGCTTCTTTGCCAGCTCATCGACATAAGCCTGCTTCTGCTGAAGGATCTTTTCACTTGCCATTTGGTTTTTCCTCCTTTTC
>JAEEJW010000229.1 GCA_016282095.1 Ruminiclostridium sp.
CTGATAACGGCTTCGATAGACGCGGTAGACAAGGGCAGCAGCATAGCTGCCGCTACTGCCGAGTCCATGAAGGAAGTCAAGGAAATGGCTTCCGACACCGCCGAACTGATCGCGCAGATAGCTTCCGCAAGTGCCGAACAGAACACCTCGATACATCAGATAACTTCGGGCGTGGAGCAGATCGCGCAGGTAATACAGATGAATTCCGCCACCGCGGAGGAGACTGCGGCATCATGCGAGCAGCTGTCAGGTCAGTCAAAGCTGCTTAAGGAGCAGGTATCGAAATTCAGGATCAATCAATGATAACATACGGCACGGGAAGCGGTTTCCTGTGCCGTATCTTATGATATCCCTGAATGACAGAGCCTGTGCGGAAAGCGTACAGGCTGCCTGAAAACGAACAGAAATTAAAGAAAAAAGGTATTTGTATGAAAGTAATTGATTTCCACACCCACCCGTATTTATCCCGTGACGAGTTCGTATGCTTCTATCCCGAGTGCTTTGAGCCGTCGGCGGAGCAGATGAAGGCCGATGCGGAGCGCGCTGGCATATCACATATATGCGGCAGCGTCCTGATAAAGAGCAGGCCGTACACACCCGAAGAAGGCTTCGCTTACATAAAGGAATGCAACGACAAGGCTCTTGAACTGAAAGAAAAGCTCGGTGATTTCTGTACGCCGGGATTTCACGTTCACCCGCATTTCGTTGACGAGTCCATTGCGGAGATCGGGCGGATGGCGAAAAAGGGAGTGCGGCTGATAGGTGAGCTTGTGCCGTATATGCACGGCTGGAGCGATTATTCGGACAAACGGCTCCAGACGATCCTCGAAGCTGCCGGACACTATGGCATGACTGTCAGCTTTCACACCATGAAGGACGAGCAGGAGCAGATGACCCGGATGATAGCTGCGCACCCCGAAATCAATTTCGTAGCCGCACACCCGAATGAAAGAGAGCTGTTTCTGCTGCATCTTGAAAGGCTGTGTAAATTCGACAATTTTTATCTCGATCTCTCGGGTACGGGCATTTTCAGATACGGACTTATCGCTTACGGAGTGAACAGAGTAGGTTCGGAGAAATTCATCTTCGGCACCGATTTCCCGATCTGCAATCCGCGTATGTATGTGCAGGCAGTCTTTCAGGAGCCGATCACGGACACGGACAGAGAGAATATCCTGTACAATAACGCGGCGCGGCTGATCGGGCTTCCGACGCGGTAACAACACTTTTCGGAGACGGCAGATCAGTTCTCTGTGAAAAATTTTTCATATATTTTCAAAAAACACTTGTTTCCGGGCGGTAATATGTGGTATAATTATAAAGTATAACAACAGCACAACGCAGAATCGGATAACAGGAGGGCAATAACAATGAAATATCCGAATGCCTATAACGGTATATGTAAAATAATTGTCGCTGAGATCTTTTACTTGATTTACCACTGTTTAGTACTTATTTCATATATGTTTCTGGGATTAGGTGTATCGCAGTCTGATACTATCAGCAGAGAAAACAGTTTGCAGGCGTTGATTCTCGTGATTGTGATGCTTTTAATTGTTATTATCAGCATTATCGGTTTTATTGTCAGGATCGTCGGGATAAATCAGGCAAAGAAAGACGAACCTCATTTCAAAAAGGCGCTGGCATGGATCGTGGCCGGGATCATTATGGCTCTGATCGATCCGGCATTGGATTCGCTGCAGCTTACTTTAGGCGACTTGATTGATCTGTTTGCCGGAGTGTTTGGCCTTATGGCCATGATTTGTGTACTTAAAGGCATAGAGAATCTCGCAGCCGATATAGGCAGCGATGAGATAACGGAACGTACCGCGGCGGTTAAAAAGCTGATCATTGTGTTCTATGCCGTTTTTGCTCTGTTCAGACTGGTGAATTCCGTTTTTTGTTTCTTTATGGGAAGAGATTACTATGTCGGCGCTGTGTTCGGTATGATCATGATGATGATACCTATGATCGCGAGTATCATAAGCTCCGTGTTATATCTCCGTGTTATAATCCGGGCCCGGGAAATGCTCGGATCTGCACAGTTATAAGTTGGATAATAAGAGATCCCCGCTTTTCGGAAGCGGGGATCTTTTTGCTTTGTTCAGCTCTGCGGACCCGGATAATTCAGGAACGCCTGCTTTGTGCTTATGACTGACCGTAGTAAGCGTTCTTGCCGTGCTTGCGAAGGTAATGCTTATCGAGCAGTTCCTGCTGCATCGGAGGTATGCCGGGAGACATGGTATGTGCGTGGTAGTTCATGAACGCAGCTTCCTCAAGCACCACCGCGTTATGTACGGATTCGTGAGCGTCCTTGCCCCATGTGAAGGGGCCGTGGCTCATGACGAGAACAGCGGGTATCGACATGGGGTCGATGCCGTTGAATGTCTCGATTATGACTTTTCCTGTTTCTTTTTCGTATTCGCCGGCGATCTCTGCCGGAGTCATATAGCGTGTGCAGGGTATCTCGCCGTAGAAATAATCTCCGTGTGTGGTGCCGAGCGCCGCAACGCCCTTTCCTGCCATTGCGAACGAGGTCGCCCAGCGGCTGTGGGTATGGCAGATACCGCCGATGTCCTTGAAAGCACGGTACAGCTCAAGGTGGGTCGGTGTGTCGCTGGAGGGCTTGTATCTGCCCTCGACCTTCTCGCCTGTCTCGATACTTACAACCACCATATCATCGGCGGTCATTCCGTCGTATTCAACGCCGGAGGGCTTGATGACGAACATACCGCTCTCACGGTCTACGCCGGAGACATTTCCCCATGTGAATGTAACGAGCCCGTGCTTCGGGAGCATAAGGTTCGCTTCGAGTACTTCCTGTTTCAGCTTTTCAAGCATTTTTCGTTCCTCCTTATTTTCTGAGCTTTGCCAGTGTATCGAGCATTTCAAGCTGCTGCTCGAAAGAATTGAGGTCGGTCTTACCGTCGATTATGACAAGTTCGGTGCCTGTCATCTTCGCAAACAGACGGATATCCTCGGAGGTGAGCGCCGTGGATACTACAGCGTGATGCGCACCGCCTGCGTATATCCATGCCGCGGCTCCGGTCGCGAAGTCGGGTTTTATCTTCCACATGAGTCTTGCCACGGGGAGTTCCGGCATAGGCTCGGGCTGCTTCACAAGCTCGATCTCCGCGCATACGAGACGGAAACGGTCACCCATATCGATCATCGATACTGCGATGCCCTCGCCTTCGATACCGTCAAACACGAGGCGGGCGGGATCTTCCTTACCGCCTATTCCCAGCGGGTGTACCTGAATCTTCGGCTTTGTTCCCGCAAATACGGGGGAGACTTCCAGCATATGCGCAGCCAGTTCAAGCTCGCATCCTTCGGTGAGATCGTAGGTGTAGTCCTCCATAAAGCCGGTAGCTCCGGGTCTGTCCGCAGTCATCTTCTGCATCACAGCGCCGAGAGCAGCGGTCTTGTAGTCGCCTTCGGGTCCGAAGCCTATGCCCTTTGCCATAAGGTTCTGCGCCGCAATGCCGGGGAGCTGTTTCAGGCCGTGCAGATCCTGGAACGTATCGGTAAACGCAGAGATGTTTTCCTTTGCAAGGAACTTGTCGAGAGCGGCCTCATACTTCGCCTGCTCACGGACAGCGGCAAGATTGTCGGTATCCATTTCATACTTGTCGGTGTATTCTTTCATCTTGGCGTCGATCTCTGCTTCTGTTATGCTGTCCGCAATGCTGACAAGGTCGCCGATACCGTAGTAGTTGACGTTCCAGCCGAACTTGATCTCGCTCTCGACTCTGTCTCCGTCGGTGACTGCCACGTCGCGCATATTGTTGCCGAACATAGCCACGCGCATACCTTTGCAGAAGTCCGCTGCCGCGGCTGCGTAAGCGAAGCGGCGCAGCTTTGCGATAACGGCTTCATGACGATAGTAGCCGGCCGCTACCTCGCGTCTGATGCCGAGACGCGTGCATATAAAACCGAACTCTCTGTCGCCGTGGGCAGACTGGTTCAGGTTCATGAAATCCATATCTATGGTGTTGTAGGGCAGTTTCTCGTTGTACTGCGTATGCAGGTGGAGCATGGGCTTTTTCAGCGCTTTGAGTGCGCGTATCCACATCTTGGCGGGTGAGAATGTGTGCATCCACATAATGACCGCGATGCAGTCCTTGTCGGCAGATGCCCCGACGCAGAGTTCCTCTGCCCCGGCAGCGGTTCTGACTATGGGTGTATGCTTTACCTCCGCAATATCACCGAGCCTTCCGTTCAGGAATTCCGCCATTTCCTTGCTGTCCTTTTCAGCCTGTGCCAGTGTGGCTTCACCGTAAAGGTCCTGACTTCCCGTGATGAACCAGATAGTTTTCATTGAGTTATCCTCCAGATCTTTGATTGTTATCCTTGCCTGTGTCGTGCCGGGACATATAATGACAACTGCGCATATCTCTCCCGAAGTTGTAACGACAAATTTATACATTTCTTATTATAAATGAAAAAAACACCTTTTGTCAAGGGGTTTTGTTTATCAAAATGTATAAATATTTACAAAAATGTCCGTACATATTTGAACGCAAAAGAAATCCCGTCCGCAGAAAATTCCACGGACGGGTCTGAAATATCATTTGTTGGTCGTACCGGAAATGCGGATGTTGGTTATCGCGCACTGGTCTCCGGTGAGCGCCGCATATATCCTGCGGGTGACATCGGTTATCGTCGTGGTGTTTCGGACCGATATACCCGCGTTTTCGGTGCTTATCGTAATGCTGTTGTCCGTTACCGTAAATGTCACGGTGCAGTCGAAGCCTTCCTTGTTCTTGTCCTTCCAGGCTTCCCAGCCTCCGAACTCCGCGGTCTGGGTCACGGAGGGTTCGGTAGCACAGGCCGGATCGTAATCCCAGCACTCGCCGTCTATGCGCATGAACATCAGGTCGCGGTAATTTGCGCCTCTGACCTTTCCGTCATCGGAGCAGTACAGGTCGATGTACGGGCAGTGCCATACGAGCCGCGCCGTAGGAAGGCTCATGGTGTGGAAGGTTATCTTCAGACCGTCGGTTATCTCAATACCGTCGGAGTGCGCGGTGCGGTAGCCGTCCGCCTGTATGTTCGGAATGTCGCCGGCGGGGACGTTGATATAGCTGATCTCCTCGGCTATCCTCGGGATATAGCCGGCCGGAAGCACTATCTCGGACTTTTCCGTCCGGAGACCGCTTATGCGGCAGTGTTCGCCGGTGAAACCGATGTACAGGAACCTTGAGCTGTCCGGAAGCGCAATGATGACTTCGGAGGTCTTGTTCCTGGTGATTATGCGGATAATGGCGTGATCCTTTATCCTTGCGGCCTCAATCCTGTATTCGCCGCTCTTGACGGTGGCAGCGGCAGCGGTCTTTATAGCCTTGGTCTGCATCTTTCTGGCGCCGGCGGTGACGGTCCGGCCGTCGAACCATATCTCGCCGTATTCGAAATAGAGCAGATCCCTGATCTTTCTTTCTGTGGTGTGTACTTTTCCGTCGAGAGAATCGAACAGTATCATCGACGGTACCGGAGTTATTCCGGTGGCTTCCTCATCGGACATGATGTTCATATGCACGGTCGTCATGCTGTTGGTAAGGAGAATGCCTTCCGAGACTGCACTCCTGTATTCAGTGATGATCAGGTCTGTCTCTGTCTCTGATTTGGAGAGCTCCTCGCGCGCCTGCATGTCGTATTCGGTATCGACATCAATGAGATGCAGCATATGTCTCGCATACTCGGGGTCGAACTGTGTGCCGGCGCCTTTGACGAATTCCTCACGCACCTTCTGCTGGGGTATA
>JAEEJW010000230.1 GCA_016282095.1 Ruminiclostridium sp.
ACTACGGCGCTCCCGATGCTGAGCAGGTAATAGTTGCTATGGGTTCCGTAAACGATACTATCGAGGAAACAATTGACTACCTCCTCAAGCAGGGCAAGAAGGTCGGCCTCGTAAAGGTAAGACTCTACAGACCGTTCGTTTCTTCCGCATTCGCTGCGGCTATCCCGTCCACTGTAAAGAAGATCACAGTTCTCGACAGAACAAAGGAGCCCGGCTCCATAGGCGAACCGCTCTACCTCGACGTAGTTGCGGCTCTCAAGCAGGAAGGCAAGTTCCAGGACGTTCCCGTTTACACCGGCAGATACGGCCTCGGTTCCAAGGATGTTACTCCTGCTCAGATCATCTCCGTTTACAACAATACCGAGAAGCCCCGCTTCACGATCGGTATCACGGATGATGTTACAAACCTCTCGCTCCCGATCACCGAAAATCCGAACACCACTCCCGAAGGCACTACCTGCTGCAAGTTCTGGGGTCTCGGTTCCGACGGTACCGTTGGTGCGAACAAGAACTCCATCAAGATCATCGGCGACCACACCGATATGTATGCCCAGGCTTACTTCGAGTATGACTCCAAGAAGTCCGGCGGCGTAACGATCTCGCATCTGCGTTTCGGCAAGTCCCCGATCAAGTCCACATACTTCGTTAACAAGGCAGATTTCGTGGCTTGCCACAATCCGTCCTACATCGACAAGTATGACATGGTTCAGGACGTTAACCCCGGCGGTTCGTTCCTGCTGAACACACAGTGGACAGTTGATGAGCTCGACGAGAAGCTCCCCGCTCCCGTAAAGGCATATATCGCAAAGAACAACATCAACTTCTATATCATCAACGCTATCAAGGTAGCGAAGGAGATAGGCCTCGGAAACAGAACCAACACAGTTCTCCAGTCCGCGTTCTTCTCTATCGCTAACATCATTCCCGCTGCCGATGCAATAGATTACATGAAGAAGATGGCATACAAGTCTTTCGCTAAGAAGGGCGACGATGTTGTCAACATGAACTACGCTGCAATCGACAAGGGCGCAGGCGAAGTCATCAAGGTAGACGTTCCCGCTTCCTGGGCAAATGCTGAGGGTACACTCCCGACACATCATGCTGAGGGCGACAACAAGTTCCTCATCGACTTCATCAACAACGTACAGATACCCGTTAACGCACAGCGCGGCAACTCGATACCTGTATCGACATTCGTTGACATCGCTGACGGTACATTCCCGCAGGGTACAGCAGCATTCGAGAAGCGCGGCATCGCCGTTGACGTTCCCGAGTGGATCCCCGAGAACTGCATCCAGTGTAATATGTGCTCCATGGTTTGCCCGCACGCTGTTATCCGTCCGTTCGCTCTGAACGCAGACGAAGCTGCAAAGGCTCCCGAGGGCATGAAGATGAAGGATATGACCGGTATGCCCGGATACAAGTTCGCAATGGGCATCTCCGTTCTGGACTGCACAGGCTGTGGTGTCTGCGCTAATGTATGTCCTGCAAAGACAAAGGCTCTCACAATGAAGGGTCTCGAGACACAGGAAGGCGAGCAGAAGTACTTCGACTATGCTATCAAGACTTCCGACAAGCCCGAAATACTCGAAAAGTTCAAGCCCACAACAGTCAAGGGTTCGCAGTTCAAGCAGCCGCTGCTTGAATTCTCCGGCGCTTGCGCAGGCTGCGGTGAGACACCTTATGCAAAGCTGGCTACACAGCTCTTCGGCGACAGAATGTATATCGCCAATGCAACAGGCTGCTCGTCCATCTGGGGCGGTTCCGAGCCTTCGACTCCTTACACGACCAACAAGCAGGGCCGCGGTCCCGCATGGGGCAACTCCCTCTTCGAGGATAACGCAGAATACGGTCTTGGTATGTTCCTTGCACAGGATACACTCCGCGGCAGAGCTCAGCAGCACCTCAAGGCACTTGCTGAAGCAGCAAAGCCCGAGACCAAGGAACTCATCGACAAGTACTTTGAGACAGCTGATGACGGCGCTGCCAACCTTGCAGCTACCGAAGCTCTCGTAGCAAAGCTTGAGGCTTGCGACTGCGACAACGCAGAGAAGGCAGAAGTACTGAAGCTCAAGAACTACCTCTCCAAGAAGTCCAACTGGATCTTCGGCGGCGACGGCTGGGCTTATGACATCGGTTACGGCGGTGTTGATCACGTCCTCGCAAGCGGAAAGAACGTTAACGTTCTCGTATTCGATACCGAAGTTTACTCCAACACAGGCGGACAGGCTTCCAAGGCTACGAACATCGGTGCGGTAGCACAGTTCGCGGCAGGCGGTAAGGCTGTCAAGAAGAAGGATCTTGCAGGCATCGTTATGAAGTATGGTTATGTATATGTTGCTCAGGTAGCTATGGGCGCAGACAGAAACCAGTGCATCAAGGCGTTTGCAGAGGCTGAGGCTTACAACGGACCTTCGCTCATCATCTGCTATGCACCGTGCATCAACCATGGTATCAAGGGCGGTCTTACAATCGCTCAGCAGGTAGAGAAGGAAGCAGTTGAAGCAGGCTACTGGCACCTGTTCAGATTCAATCCTGATGCAGACCAGAAGTTCACTCTCGACAGCAAGGCTCCGACAGGCGATTACAAGACCTTCATGATGCGTGAAGTTCGTTACAACTCGCTTGCACGTGCTAACCCCGAGAGAGCTGAAAAGCTGTTCAATATCGCTATTGAAAACAGCAAGCAGAAGTATGACGATCTCGTAAGACTCGTTGACTACTACAAAGCATAAGTAACACAAAAAGACGCTCCCCGGCAACGGGGAGCGTTTTTCG
>JAEEJW010000231.1 GCA_016282095.1 Ruminiclostridium sp.
ATGTGGCTCATCTTGTCGGAGAAACCGAGCTGTACTACTGCAGCAGCGGAATCGCCGCCGCCGATGATAGTTGTTGCGTCAGCGTCTGCAAGAGCCTTGGCAACCGCTATTGTACCGGTAGCGAGTGTCGGATTCTCAAATACGCCCATCGGTCCGTTCCATACAACGGTCTTTGCGCTCTTTGCTTCATTTGCGAAGAGTTCCATTGTCTTTGTACCGATGTCAAGACCCATCATATCAGCGGGAATCTTGTCGGAATCAACAACACTTACTTCGATAGGTCCGTCGATAGGATCCGGGAACGCCTTTGCTATCGTGGTATCGATAGGAAGAAGAAGCTTCTTGCCGAGCTTTTCTGCCTTTGCGATCATTTCCTTGCAGTAGTCGATCTTTTCGTCGTCAACGAGAGATGTACCTACCTCATAGCCCTTTGCCTTGAGGAATGTATAAGCCATACCGCCGCCGATGATAAGTGTATCGCACTTTTCAAGCAGATTGGAGATAACGTTCAGCTTGTCGGCTACCTTTGCACCGCCGAGGATAGCTACGAACGGTCTTACAGGGTTCTCAACCGCGTTGCCGAGGAACTCGATCTCCTTGTTCATCAGGTAACCTACCGCTGTCTCCTTGACAAACTTTGTTACGCCCGCTGTGGAAGCGTGTGCGCGGTGTGCGGAACCGAAAGCATCCATTACGAATACTTCGTCGTCAACGAGGTCAGCAAGTTCCTTGGCGAACTCTTCACCGTTCTTTGTTTCTTCACTGCCTCTGAAACGGGTATTCTCAAGAACAACGATCTCGCCGTCCTTCATTTCAGCAACAGCCTTCTTTGCGTTCTCGCCTACAACTGTATCGTCCTTGGCGAAAGTCACCTTTGTGCTTACGAGCTCTGCGAGTCTGTCAGCGGCAGCCTTGAGAGAGAACTTGTCCTCAGGACCGTTCTTCGGCTTGCCGAGATGTGAACAAAGAACTATCTTTGCACCGTTCTCGATCAGCTTGTTGATAGTCGGGAGTGCGGCAACTATTCTGTTGTCATTTGTGATCTTGCCGTCCTTCATCGGAACATTGAAGTCCACACGGACGAGTACCTTTCTGCCCTTTACATTAAGGTCTTCCACATTCTTCTTGTTTAATTTGCCCATTTCGTTTTCATCCTTTCAGTTTCTTCCGGAGGACGTTCATTTTTTCTGACCGTTCTCCTAAAATAACATTATTATTATATCAGATTTTTACTTTTTTTTCAATAGGAAATGTAAATTTTTTTGGTATTTATTGTGTTTCCTGACAAAAAAGCGGCCGATGTGTTATCGGCCGCTTATTTTCGACATTACAGCTTGATTTTTATCACGGAATAACCGAAGGGCTCGGTGCAGACAGAACCGTCGGCAAACAGTCCGCGGATGATCTCGTATGAGGCCGCACCTGAAGTAAGATCTGAAACTGACTTCGTAAGTTTCTTCTTTGATCGGTTCAGGATCACTAAAGCTTTCTCGCCCAGTGCTTTGTCCTCACGCTCAAATATTGCGTACTCTCCGGTCACGTCGATAAAGCGGATAGTACCTTTTTCAAACACTCTGTTCGCCCGTCTTATCATGCCGAGCTCGCGGGTGAACTCTATGAGATCGTCGTTCTCTGCTCCCCACGGATAAGTGCCGCGGTTGAACGGATCCTTATAGCCTTCCTTGCCCGCTTCATCCGCGTAGTATATGGACGGCACGCCGGGAAGAAAGAACTGGAGCACCATTGCGCACTTCATCAGCACTATGCCGTAGGCGTACTGCTCATTAGTCAGCTCGTGAAGTGACTGCCACTCGCGGCCGTTCCAGCCGACATCATCACCCGCAAGCCTTGTTATTGCGCGTTCGGTGTCATGGGTCGAGAGGAAGTTCATAAGAATATCCACCGAGGGCTTCGGATAGTGCTCAACTATGGTCATGACGCCGTCAACAAGTATTCCCGGGTCGCCGCCCTTGACGTAGTTGAGGATAGCCTCCTTGAACGGATAGTTCATTACACTGTCAAGCTGGCCGCCAATCAGATAGCGGCGGCGCACGCCGTAGCTCTCCTTGTTTGTTGCGTCCTCCCAGACTTCGCCGTAAATCACCTTGTCCTCGCCTTTTGATTTGACAGACTTATTCAGATTATCAATGAACTCGTCCGGAAGCTCATCGGCCACGTCAAGCCGCCACCCCGCCGCTCCGAGGTCTATCCATTTCTGTAAGATGCCGCCTTCGCCGCAGATGTACTGCGTATAGACATGATTGTTCTCGATTACATTCGGCAGTGTGGTTATGCCCCACCATGATTCATAAACGTCCGGGTAGTGCGAAAAGCTGTACCACTCTCTGTACGGGCTGGACGGATCCCGGAACGCGCCTGTGTTTTCACCGTAGCGGCCGTTCTTGTTGAAATATATGGAATCTGCACCAGTATGGGAGAATACACCGTCGAGAATGATACTTATGCCCTTCTCCTTCGCTGCCGCGCAGAGTTGTACGAAATCTTCCTCTGTACCGAGAAGCGGGTCGATCTTCGAGTAGTCAGCGGTACAGTATCTGTGGTTTTCGTGGGACTCGAATATAGGATTCAGATAGATCACAGTCACGCCCAGACCAGCAAGATAATCCAGCTTCTGCTCGATACCCTTCAGATCGCCGCCGAAGTAGTCATTATTGGTAATATTGCCGCGGCTGTCGGGGCGCCAGTCGGGCATATCGTTCCAGTCAGTGTGTATCTTCCTGTCATAAGGTATGTTCTCATGCACCACGCCGCTCTTCGCGAATCTGTCCGGGAATATCTGATACATAATGCCGCCCTTGATCCAGTCCGGGGTGGTCATACCTGCCTCATAGACCGTAAGCTGGAACAGTTCGCCGTTGTCTATTACTCCCTCGCTGGCGCCGTTCTTCTTGATATAATGGCGGCCGCGGTTTATGAGAAGCGAGAAATAGTAGTGATGCAGACCCGTATCATTGGGTGCGTAAACGCATGAATAGCTTCTGAAGCCGTCTTCGTTCCCTGCTTCTTCGAGCTTTATGAAGCGCTCCTTGAAGCCCGGACGGAACACCACAAGCATAGGCTCGTCGATCATCGTATCTTCGGGAAAGCGTATAGTGAAGCGGCATTCCTCTCCTCTCTGCAATGCTCCGAACGGATTCTTGTACTCCTCGGAAAAGCAGTCGAAAATTGGTTTCATTGTCCTTCTCTCCTTTTTCTGATTTATGACTGTCTGTTATCTTCTGTCATTTGTTTCCGTTTTATCATGTGGCATCGGTCCCATTTCTCTATGCCGAAATCAAAAGCACCGACATCCGTTGTCAGTTCAACAAAACCTGCGGATTCATAGCATCTTATCGCCGGAGCGTTCACGGAAAATACGCAGAGTTTCACGGCATCGGCGCCGGCTATCTCGAAAGCATACTTAACTGCCAGGGTCAGCATTTCCCTGCCGACACCCTTGCCGCGGCGTATCGGATCCACAACAACGAATTTCAGCATAGCTTCGTTGGTTTCCACACTAACCGATATGCAGAAAAAGCCCATAGGTCTGCCGAAATCATTCACAGCAACAAACGGCGTATCGCCGTTATTTGCCCCGATCTCACGCAGAAAAAAATCAAAACTGCCCCTCGAAAGCGGATATTCGGCACGTTCACCGCACCACAGGGCATGAGTACGCTCGTCGGTTATCCAATATTTTATTATATCAAAGTCTCGATCCGCTATATACGGCCGTAGTCTCATATCTACCTCTTTTCAGGGTCAGAAGACAAGCTCCTCACCCGCGTGAAGATACTGCAGACGATCCCCGAGCCGCTGCTTCATCAGCTCGTATGCTGCGGGTCCGGTGCAGTGGAACGTGTATATCGTTCCGGTCTCTATAGTTATTATCTCGTTTATTGTCTTTTCAAGGTGGTCGGTGGAGCAGACGAGCTTCCTGGTCGGCGCTCCCATAAGGTGGAAGCCGCCGATGACCGACAGCACCGGTACGCCCGGAAAGCGCTTCATCGCTGTCCTTATCACATTAGTTATGCCGCACAGGGAGCATGGCGAGATTATCACTATCCCTGCGGAACGGTCATTGTCCGGGAAAAGCACATAGAACGCCTCGTGGGTAAAATCGTCGCGGACGAGCCTGCCGTCTTTTTTCATGAACAGATCCTTGTCCTCGCAGTAGAACGAAGTGTCGGGGTGCTCGTTTGACATAGCGAAAAAGCCTGTGTCTATCTGCTGAAAACTGTTATAAAATATAAACCTATCCGGGTGTTCCTCATATACATAGTTCAGTCTGCTCATACGGGTACGCAGGAGCGACTGTCTGATATAGAGTTCGTTCTTACAAGCCTGCTTCGCATAGATCATCGCGGTCTTGTTCTGTTTCAGCACCTCATCAAGACCGCCGGTATGTGCATCGCTGTTATGCGATATCATCACCGCGGCTGCTCCGGAAATGTCTATGCCAAGGCGCTTCGCGTTGTGCGCGAGCTTTTCCGAGGCGCCCGTATCTATGAGGTAGCGTATGCCGGCATTCTCAACATACAGTGAAATGCCATGTTCGGTTTTCAGCTTATCGGAAGCGCTCGTATTCTCCGAAAGTGCTACTATCCGCATTATACTCTCCTCCGCTCTGAATCGGGTCAGATATCTTCATCGTCCTCATCGAGCTTTACGCGCAGTATCGGACTTACCTTTGTTGGGCCGAACAGCGCGTTCATGACATGCTTTGTCTTATGGGAGACCGGAAGTCCGTCAGAATCCACTGTCTCTTCGTCGCGGCGGAAACCGTCTTCCCTGTTGATACCTTCAAGGATATGCGAGAAATCGGCTTTCCGGAACTCGTCCTCCTCCGTACCGGCAGCGGGATTTCCGTAGCTTCGGTACGCAGCAGCTGCGTTTGCAGGGATAGAGGACGGAGCAGATCTGATTATCTCATCGGTGACGATCTGACCTTCGACTTCAGCCGGCGGCTCCTCCGCATTTACGCGGTCTCTGTATTCTTCAAGAGGCTGTTTCAGCTTCTCGTAAGGTGACGGCTCGATATAACCGTCTGACTGTCTGGTTCTCGAAAGAGACGGACGTCTCGGTGTAAATACCTTTACATCTTCGTCCGGCTCCTGTTCCGGCTTTACCGGAACGGGCTCCGGTTTTACAGGTACCTGCTCAGGCTTCGGAGATGTTACAGTCTTCATCACCGGCGGAGCCGCATTTTCCTGACGATCTGCAAAGGCTGTGAAAGCCGGTCTTTCACGATTCTCTGTACCGTTGGGGATCATAACGGTCTTTGGCCGCACAGCGCTGTCCTGCGTCTGCGGAGCGGTACCGCTCTTTATCACCCTTGTTACATTCTGTCCGCGCTGAGGACGATAATAGGGCCGGAACTGACCGTACTGCTGAGGCGGCTGCGGACCGTAAACATTCTGCGCCGGCTGAGGGTATTGTCCCGGGTAGCCGTAAGCAGACTTGCCGGCGGGATCGTACTGCTGAGCATACTGCGCAGGCTTCGGAGACTCCTGTTTCTTCGCCTGCTCGGAGCCGAAGAGCCTTCTGACCGCTTCCATAGCGGCCTTCTCCGATTCTGCCAGAGTTGACGGCGCAGGAGACGGAGTCTTCAGCGAGGCGGGTTCACGCTCAACTTTTTCAAATACGAACTTCTTTATATGTCTGCCGTTTTCGGTGATCTCTTCTTCCTCTTCAACGGTCTCTTCTTCCTTATGCTCGAACAGCGGAGCCTGCTTTCTCGAAGCGAACTCGTTGCCGCGTGACAACTCGATGAATTCGTTAAGCTCCTTTTCTCCCGCTTCTCCGAGAAGTATGCTGTCCTTCAGACGAAGCGCCCGCTGATACCATAGCGAGAAATCTCTCTGGGTCATATCCACATTGACGCGCGCTGCCATTTCCTTGTAGAGCTGATCTACCTTGGCATTTACAGTATCCTTGTCGATATATACTATCTTCGGATCGCCCTCGTCGTGTGTCTCCACGGACACTTTCTCGGCTGTGGCGGCTATAGCCTCCGCAAGCTCGGGGTCTTCGCCCTTCATAAGTTCAAGACAGGTGGTGCCATCGCGGTTCATGCGGCTGCAATAGTCGAAATCATAGTCGATGTCACGGATATAGTAATCTCCGCATCTTGCGCACTTCTGAACATACACGCCGCTGCGGGCGGAAATATCTATTTCAAGATCGATCATTGCCTTGAAAGAGCCCGGAACGTAAACATAATTCGGAGACGACGTGAGAGACTTTATTATCGTAGCGGCCATACTGTCATCCTTGTCGGGGATATACCGCTTTACCGACGCGAAGGCATCCATGGCTATCTTGTCGGTGAGGTCGGGGTTCTTACGGGACTTGTATGTATCGCTGTATTCTATGCCTTGCAGCTGATTGCGTGCTATTTCCTTGGCCGCACTGTTCATCACGAACGGCGAGTTCGGAAGACGCCCTGCCGAATATACATTCGTGGAGGCTATCTCACTTATCGGGAAGCCCTGCTCATTGGCTGCCACGTTATACAGCAGGTCAAAATAGTTTGAGCGGGCTACGGCCTGCTGGGACGAAGTCAGCCTGACGCAGAACACAAAATCGGTCTTTGTACGGGCGTAATCCTGCATACGCAGCAGATTTGTCCACTCATTTATGGCACGGTTATAGCGATAATCGGAAAGGCGCTCGAATATCGCCTTTTCGAACGGATTGCGGCATTTCATGAAACTCTGCCACAGCGTATTGGTGCTTACTTCACTCTGACGGCAGAGGTAATCTATCCAGCAGTCCACGACTATCTTTTCGAAGATCGTGCGCATATTCTGTTCATAATACTTATGACAGGAGGATATGGAATTCCTTACCGAATAAACGTCGTCTATGCTGTATTCTCCGGTCCGTGCAGCGATCCTGCACAGGTCGGTGCAGTGCTCAAGGAACAGGGAAAAATCGTAGCGGCAGAAATTCATCAGATTATGGGGATAGAAAAGCGTATATATTTCACCGGAGTTTTTTCCGGCTATATTGAGCTGACGAGGCATTTCGCCACTCACCTTCCTTCATTGGGGTATCTGTACGCGGTTCAGCCGGTGGTTTCTTCAGCCACGGCTTCGGTCACGGGCTCTGCCGCAGACGCGGCTGCCGCAGTTTCCACAGGACCGTAGTATTCTTCATCATTGAAGTCGTGTTCTTCATAGTATGTCTTTATCTTCTTATCGGCAGAAGAGTCTTCTTCTTCATCTGTCTTCTTCGCGGCCTCCTCTGCCTGCTCGAACATCTTTGCAATATCCTTTGCACGGCCGTCTATAAAGAGTTCGTGATTGTTCAGCCACTTGTAGACTACGGAATCCCTGTCCATAGTGACCAGTACTTTCTGACTGCCGACGTGCTTGTAGCAGTTGAGATACGGCAGCGAGATATCGTCCTCGGTCTTTTCTACATAATAGGAAGTAAGGCTTCTCTCCGCGCCCGCACCGTCTATATACATAACTATCCTGTAAGAATTATCGGGCGAGAATGTATATTCCTCCGAGCGTTTTGAAATATCGCACTCAGTCAGGTTTGCAAGTGTCTGTATCGTAAGGTTGAAGTGCAGCATCGTAAGGTACACAAGCGTTCCTACCACGAACATCAGCAGATATATCGTGCCGAGTATAGTCTTGAATGTTTCATTCGATCCCGCAGCAAGGAATACGAACAGACAAGTCACGACCGGCGGAATTATCAGATACCACTGCCCGAATGATATGATAAGGAGCACAAAAGCAATCAAAGGGCTGAGACACGCAGCTATGCGTGTGAATATCTGCTTCCTTGTGTAGAACATAACGCCTGCGAACACAAAGTTCACCAGGACATATAGAAGAAACAGCGGAACGTTGTTTACAGGCTGTAAATAGTACGCGAAGGACAGCCAGTCGATATAAAGCAAAAATGCGGGATAACCCAGCGAAAGAAGCGAGACACCGAGCTTCACCCATCTGTTTCTGAAAATGTCTAGAACCTTATCCATAGGAAACCTTTCTTTTTATTGATCTTTTTTCTGTATATATCAAAGCATAATAAACCAATATATAGTCTATTGTACACCAAAACGATGAAAATTTCAATAGGAAAAGCAATTTTTATATAAAATACCGGAAAAGCGATCCATTTCCGTTCATAATTTTCTTTTAAGTGAACGTTTTTGATTGTTGCATTTGCCACAAGTAACCGTTTACCCGGAATTTATTTTGGACAAAACAAAGAAATTGAAATAAACTGATGAAATTTACAGCGGAATGTGCTATAATGAAAACAATAAATCAACCGAAAGGACAACATCATGAATATAGCTATCGCACAATCCGGAGGTCCTACCTGCGCTATAAACGCTTCTCTTGTCGGAGCATACGCAGAGGCTCTCAAATATCCGCAGATCGACGCGATCTTCGGCTCTATCAACGGCATAGAAGGCATCATCAATAACGACCTCATAGACCTGAAAAACTTCATCAGAAGCAATGATGATATGGAGCTGCTGAAGCAGACCCCGTCCACAGTACTTGGCTCATGCCGGTATAAACTTCCCGATGAGGAGGACGACAGCACCATATATGAGAAGATCATGGCCTGCTTTATAAAGCACGATATCAAAGCCTTCTTCTATATCGGGGGCAACGACTCGATGGACACCGTGCTCAAGCTCTCCGCTTATGCGGAGCTCCATAAATACGATGTGCGCATAATCGGCATACCCAAGACGATAGACAACGACCTCTGCGCCACTGACCACACTCCGGGCTTCGGGTCCGCTGCCAAATATGTTGCCACAACGGTACAGGAGATAGTCTGCGACAGCGCCGTGTACAGCATCGAGTCCGTCACCATAATCGAGATAATGGGACGCCACGCTGGCTGGCTCACAGCCTCGACCTGCGTTATACGCGCCAACGGAGTCAATGCGCCGCATCTAATTTACCTGCCGGAGGGCAATTTCAGCGTAGAACGCTTCATCGAAGACGTAAAGCGCGAACGCGCCAAGCACAAGGCTCTTGTCATAGCGGTTTCTGAAGGCATCGAACTGGACGATGACGGATACCGTTCCGGCGTTACAGACAATTTCGGCCACAAGTACCTGTCCGGCATCGGTAAGCAGCTTGAAAACATCGTAAGGCAGCAATTCGGCTGCAAGGTACGTTCTATCGAGCTCAACGTCATGCAGCGCTGCTCATCTCATATCTGCTCCAAGACCGATATAGACGAGGCCGTGATGATAGGTGCAGCGGGAGTCAGAGCCGCACTTGCCGGTGAGACCGGAAAAACAATGGTATTCAAGCGCGTCAGCGATATCCCCTACATCATCGATATTGTTTCAGTTCCTGCCTCCGAGACAGCAAATAAAGAGAAGTTTTTCCCGAAGGAGTGGATAACGCCCGACGGCACAAACGTCAACGAACAGGCTCTGCGATACTTCCTGCCTCTGATTCAGGGTGAAAATGTGCTCCGTATGCGCAACGGTATGCCGGAACACTTCAAGATAAAGGAAGAAGTTCTTAAATAACAAAAAGCTCCCGGAACATCGGGAGCTTTGATTTTTATACAGGCATTACCTTGTTCTGCTTGTCCGCGTGAACAGCGTCGATGCCGTTCTGCTTGTCGCGGCGCTTCTCGAAGAACTTCTCTGCTACCTGACCGAACATTGCATAGCTGAGGACATCCTCGTCCTGCTGTGCCCACTTCGCAGCCTCGGCTTTGAGCTTTTCGAGCTCCGGTTCGATGAGATCGGCCGGACGGCAGTCTATAGGCTGCTCGTCGCCAAGTATCTTCTTGCGGAACGCCGGGTCTATGGCTGCCGGAGTCTTGCCGTATTCGCCCTTTACAAGGCCCTTGAATTCCTTGGTCACCGTCTTGTAGCGCTCGCCCATAATAACGTTGAACACAGCCTGTGTGCCGACGATCTGTGATGTGGGAGTTACAAGCGGCGGGTAACCTGCGTCTTTTCTTACACGCGGTACTTCCTGAAGAACTTCCTCGAATTTATCCGACTTGCCTGCCTGTTTGAGCTGAGACAGAAGGTTGGATAACATTCCGCCCGGAACCTGATATATAAGGGCGTTTGCGTCTACCGCGAGCATCTTCGGATCAAGCAGACCGCTGTCGAGGTACTTCTTGCGAAGCTCCATAAAGTACGGACGGAGCTCGGTGAGCTGCTTCAGATCAAGTCCTGTGTCGTAAGGAGTTCCCTGCAGCGCGGCTACCATGGACTCGGTAGGGGCATGGGATGTGCCGTTTGCCAGCGGCGACATCGCCGTATCTATCGCGTCTACTCCGGCTTCTATGCCCTTTAAGAGACACATTGACGCAAGGCCGGAAGTATAGTGTGTGTGAAGCTGTATCGGTATTTTTACGTTCGCTTTGAGAGCCTTTACCAGTTCTTCAGTGCGATAGGGCGTCAGCAGAGCCGCCATATCCTTGATGCAGATAGAATCCGCACCGCATTCCTCGATCTGCTTTGCATAGTTTACATAGTATTCTGTCGTGAAGATCTCGCCCAGTGTGTAGGATATCGCGATCTGAGCGTGTGCGCCTTCCTTCTTTGCAGCCTTTACTGCGGTCTGAAGGTTGCGGACATCATTGAGAGCGTCGAATATACGGATTATGTCTATGCCGTTTGCCACAGACTTCTGTACGAAGTATTCGAGAACATCATCGGCATAATGACGGTAGCCGAGCATATTCTGGCCTCTGAAAAGCATCTGGAGCTTTGTATCGGGCATCTCACGGCGGAGTACACGCAGTCTTTCCCAGGGGTCTTCGTTCAGGAAGCGCAGACACGAGTCGAATGTAGCACCGCCCCAGCATTCTACCGAGTAGAAGCCGCATTTGTTCATAGCGGACAGTATCGGGAGCATCTCGGGCGTGGACATACGGGTCGCGATAAGCGACTGATGAGCGTCACGAAGAACCGTTTCGGTGATCTTTACCTTTGCCATTTCAAACAAGTCCTTTCATCGAATTACGCGTTAATGGTAACAATTACCGTACCGGTATTTACGGAATCGCCCTTGGCGACATTCACGGAAGCTATAGTTCCGTCGCAGGGAGCGGGAATGGAATTCTCCATTTTCATAGCTTCAACGATTGCTATATCATCGCCGTTCTTTACCTTATCGCCTACCTTGACCTTGACGTCAACCACTGTGCCGGGCATAGGTGCCTCTACCTTAACGCCGCCCTGTGCCCCTGCGGGAGCCTTGGGAGCAGCGGGTTTTGAGGGCTTGGGGGCTGCGGGAGCAGCAGCAGGAGCCTCAGCACCTGCTTCAAGCTCTTCCACCGTTACATCATAAGCATTTCCGTTTACCGTGATATTGTATCTTTTCATCGTCATAAATTCCTTTCATCTGTATCAATATACAAAGTTTATATGCTTTCTCTGCGGAGTATGGACTCTCTTGCCCTCAAACGCGTCAAGAGCCGAAAGAACGGCAGAGCGGGTATCGTCAGGATCTATGATCCTGTCAACGCTGCCGGAAGCCGCGAGCGTGAACACGCTTGCTTCGTTGTCCTTGTACTCGGAGATCAGAGCAGTCTCATTCGTTCCGTCGAGTTCGTCGCCCCTGAGGAATATCACAGCGGCCTTAGGGTCTGCCGCAGATATAACGCTGTTCTCGTAAGCCAGTACCATGTCGCTTGCCGGAGCTATCGCGCAGTATGCGGAGCCGTAAGCCTTATCAGTCACGAGGGTTATCTTCACTGTAGTGGCGGAAGCATAAACCTGTGCAAGCTTCGCGGCATCTCTTACCGAGCCTGCCAGTTCCGCTGCCTGTGTTCCGCCGATGCCCTCACTGTCAAGCACCGTAATAACGGGTATGGAGAATGCATCACAGAAAGACACGAATTTTGCGATCTTTGCGCAGTCCGCTGCGGAAAGCTTTTCGCCGGACTTGTCCGTAGCTACGAAGCCTGCTGTCTTCCAGCTTATGCTGCCGAGCGCTGTGTATGCCGAAGTGCCGAAGTCCTTGTAAAGTTCGATCACGCTGCTCTTGTCGGCAACAGCCCTGACCATGGCGTCTGCCTTAAGGTCGGCTGTGACTGCCGCATCGTTTTCGGCATAATAGTCGTTGCCGGAAAGCTCGAGATTATTGGAAGGAAGTATGCGGAGAAGTTTCTTGACTTCTTCCAGAGCAGCCTTGTCGTCCTTTGCGGTAATTGCAGCCACACCTGCCTTTGCGGCGTTTGCAGCCGTGCCTGCGCCATTGAACGTATCATCGCTGGATACGAACGGAGCGGTCATGAAGAATTCGGACTTCTCGTTCACTACCACGAAATCCGCCATGCAGGCGATCATTGCCGCCGTACCAGCGCAGAGACCTGCGATATAGGATATCTGCGGAACAACGCCGGAAAGCCTTGCGGCTGACTTTGTTATGTAAGCGTAGGAATCGAGCATAACCGAACCCTCGGTCATATCTCCGCCCTTGCTGTCATATATACCAACTACCGGACAGCCGTTCTTCACAGCCATGCTGTACAGCTTCGAGAGCTTCAGCGCCGCTGCTTTGTTCATAGCGCCGCCTTTCACAGTGATATCCTGCGAGAACGCATATACCGTTGCGCCGTCCACGAGGCCGTAGCCTGTTATAACGCTTGCTGTACCGCCGTCCGAACCGACAAACTTGCCTGTTTCAACGAAGCTGTCGGCATCGAAGAGCTGCTCTATCCGTTCTCTTGCCTTGCTTTCGGGAAGAGCCTGCTCCATTTCTGCCAGTGTTTTTCTTGCCACCTTGGTTCATCCTCCTGTATCAAAGAGACTCGTGTCTCCGAATTTTGCCAGATTATATTATACTACAAAATGAAATAAAAAACAAGTCTTTTTTGAAATTTTCAGGCCGGAGCCGTAAGTTCGATGTGATTTCCCTCACTGTCAACGATCTCGGCGACCCAATTGCCTTTTATCTGCGTCAGAGGGAAGCATATTTCCCTGCCGCACATTTTGTGCTCCAGCACTTCCCTGCTCCCGAACGATATGCTCGGGAGACAGTTGCTGCCGAAGCTGTGCTTCTCCTTCATTTTTTCATAGGCGAACAGCCCGAAACGAAACCCGTTCACGTCGAAAACGCTGTATATCTCGTCCTTTTCGGTCACAGGCTGTTCAAAAAGTTCTTCATAAAAGAGTATTGCCCTTTTCATGTCTTTAACGCAGATATATAATGACCCTACCGAACAATTCATATCTTATGCTCCAGCAGTTCAAAATCTATCATTCCGCCGCCGACATCAGCTGCAACGCACTTTACCCTCACCCGGTCTCCTATGGTGTAGGCCTTGCCGGACAAAGTCTCCAGCAGAGCCACATCATCGGAAAGTTCATAGATTCCGGGTGTCAGGGTCAAACAATCCACCCTGCCCTCGACTGTGTTGTCGAGACATACGAAGAATCCGTTGCCGGTCACGCCGGAAATATAACCTCCAAACTCCTCGCCAATATGCTTTTTCATATACTCCGCCATATAGAATTTCTCACAGTCGCGCTCGGCAGCTACGGCTGTCAGTTCGGTTATACTGGCGCGGTAGGCAGCCTCATGGGCGAATTTCTCATATTTGCGGGTAAGCTTGTCAACGGGCATACCGGAGACAACATCGGTCAGTATTCGGTGTATCGAAAAGTCCGCGTAACGGCGTATAGGCGATGTGAAATGGCTGTATTCCTTCAATACGAGGCCGTAATGGCCTTTCGGTTCCTCGCTGTACTTTGCTTTCATCATAGAACGCAGCACCAGATTGTTTATAACCGGCGCGCGGGGATCGTCCTTCATGCGTTCCAGCACATCGGATATGTCTCCGGCAGTGCTTTTTTCGCTTATGCCCCTGGGATCGATGCCGATGTTCACAAGCGTTTCCGCAAGTTTCATCAGCTTTTCCTTTTCCGGGCTCTCATGAACACGGTAGACAAACGGAAAACCCTTGTCCATGGCCAGCTTTGCGGCACAGCCGTTGGCACACAGCATAAGCTCCTCTATCATTCGCTCGGCGAATCCGCGGGTACGCTCGGTTATTACCTCACACTTACCGCCCGCGTCACAGATTATGCGGCTTTCAACAGAGTCTATGTCAGGGGCTCCCCGGTTTTTTCTGTTCTTTATCAGTATCTCGGTCAGCATACGCATGAGCGGTATCTGTCCGAGGACTTCGGAATATTTGTTATTTATCACATCATCAGCTGTTCCGTCAAGTATGCGGTTCACCTCGGAATAGACACCCTTTACCCGCGAACGTATAACGCTCTTCACAAATCGGAAATTCTTTATCTCTCCGCTCGGCGCTATCTCCATAAGGCATGAGAAAGCAAGCCTGTCTTCGCCGGGATTCAGTGAGCAGATACCGTTGGAAAGCTCTTTCGGCAGCATGGGGATCACCCTGTCCGCGATATATATGCTCGTTCCACGTTCGTAGGCAGTTTTGTCCAGCGCAGTACCCTTCTGTACATAGTGAGACACATCTGCGATGTGTACACCCACAGCGAATCCGTCGTCCTTCTGCGATATACTTACCGCGTCGTCAATATCTTTGGTATCTGCACCGTCAATGGTGAAAATCGGCAGGGTACGCAGATCTTCCCTCCCCGCCTTTTCCGCATCGGATATACCGTTCTTCTGTATTTTCTCTGCCTCGGCTATAGTCTCCTCCGAAAATTCGTGTTCAATACCTTTTTCATCGATATAGGCATCTACCGAATACTTCGCGTACTCGGAACTGCCATAGACCGACAGGATATCCACTGTTATGTCGCTGTGGTGTTCGGCGCGGTCATGTATAGTATAGCGCACCTTGTCACCTTCGGTTATGGTGCAGCCGTTCCAGCGGATTATAGTCAGCGGTTCCGAATAATAGCCGTCCGGACGCAGTTTCAGCTTCTTGTTATCGGACACTATCGTGCCGGTAAGCACACAGCCCGTTTCTTCAGTGACGAGAACGACTTTCGCGGAATCGGAGGCGTGTTCCTCGTCCGCATACTCGGTCACTACGGCAAGCACTTTGTCGCCGGGAACAGCTCCGCGCAGGTCCCTGCCGCGCACAAAAAACTCCTCATCGGTCTCATCATTGCGTATAAAACCGTGAGTTCTCATAAGACGGGCGACTGTTCCGCTGAAATAGCGGCCTGCGCCCTTCAATATATATTTTCCTTTGGAATGATAGACAATGCCCTCTTTTTCAAGCGCCGCTATAACTCCGGTGACCCGCTTCCTGTCTTTCTTCGAGGCACCTGCAGCAGTAAGCAGGGCTCCCTCCGGAAGACCTTCTTTTTTCTTCGGAAGCAGAGCTTCAATTATTTTTTCCCTGTATGTTTCCTTCATTTATCTTCCTCATTTTTTCCGAACAGCTCGGCGTTCATCTGCTCAACGGTAACGGGCTTTTCCACGACAAGACCCGGTTTTCCGCCTTTTCTGCCGCTTATCAGCATAAGGAACGGACGTTCGGATGTATCCTTGTTATGTGCAAATTGCAGCACTTTTGGCTCGATACCGTACTTTCTCATAAGACAGACCACGTCTGTCAGGCGTTCGGGCAGGTGGCACATTTTCAGATAGCCGCCGTATTTCAGGAGCTGCGAGGCCGCGCGTATCACGCTTTCAAGATCGCAGAGCAGTTCGTGACGAGCGTTTGCCTGTGCCAATGACAGCCTTTCCTCGCCGCAGCCGGGTTTGTAGTACGGCGGATTGACGGTCACGAGATCCATTTTTCCCCGCGGTACGGCGAAAAGCTCTTCGTCCTTGGTAAGATCGGCTTTCACGGGGATCAGCTTTTCGGTCAGGCTGTTTCTTTCCACCGTCATGCGCATGAGCTCTGCAGCTTCGTCCTGTATCTCCACGGCATAAGCCTTCGCTGGCGGCTTGCCCAGTGCGAAGAACAGCATGGGTACTATCCCGCAGCCGCTGCACAGGTCACAGACAGTATTGTTCGGGTACGGAAGAGAGAACCTGGCCAGAAGTATGGCGTCGGTGCCGAAACGGTGATCCTCACTCACATATATGTCAAGTCCGAACAAGTCAAAAACTTCATTTTCCAAAGTCCCGGAGCCTCCTTACTCTATGATCGCCCACTCGTCGTCGGGATCAAGGCTGTCAGCAGGCGTCGTCACTACGGAAGGCACTGTGTAGGTCGATACTACGGGCGTGCGCTCGGTAGTGGTCGTGGCTTCGGTAGGCACAGTGGTGATCTCCGGAAGCTTCGTTTCCGAAACAGCCGTGGTCTTTTCAGGAATAAGCGTGTTGCGCTCGGCTTCAAGCTCCTCCTCATCGATATTCTGGGATACCATATACGCCGTGGCTCTTTCGCCGTAAGCAAAGAGTTTGAGAGTGCTGCTCTCGGCTATCAGCAAAAACGGAGTCCTGCTGTTTTCGAGCGCGGAGACGTCCTCGGTGCTCTTTACAACAAGAAAGCTGTTCTCCGGAACGGATTCTATGTCATAAGTGACTTTTACGATGATGTTACGGTTCAGGAACTGGAGCATGAGAGCATCATGACGGTTGATATTGTACGCCGTTACAGCGGGAGCGCCGGGCTGGTCGAACACGCTTTCGGAAAGCTTTGCGACCGAGGCGTTCTTTTCAACAGACTCTGTTCTGCATATAGGCAGGTATACGGTTGATATGAAAACCAGCGAATAGACCGTTATTGTCGTCATTATCGCGGAAATTATTATCGAGCGGTATTTCTTCGTGCAGCTTATTATGACGAGCAGTATGCCCATTACGCAGTATGTCATCGACATGGTGAGCAGCATACTGTCGAAATTCAGCAGTACTTTGCTGTCCGCGCCGACGCGCAGCGGATAAAGACCCAGCACAGGCGATATCTTCGTTGCCTGACAGGTAAGTATCGTAGGCAGAGCCGCCAGCGAGAATACAACGTAGATCAGCAGCAGTATTGCCGAAGCTCCGAGTATCTTGTTGACGCTTATGGAGTGTGTGAACAGCATTATCAGCACGAATACCAGCGCCAGCGGTACAACGCCGTCTGTGAATCGGCCGAACATCATCGTGTCCTGATTGGTATAGAAGCCGGAGCTGCCGAAACGGTAGAGAGTGCTGAATATGATAGTGAATACCACTGTCAGTACGCTGTAAAACGAATATACCGAGAGCTCCATTTCATATGTCTGGGTTTCCTTTTTCAGCTTGTGGCGCAGACACACGGAGAATACTGCCGCGAAGAGGCATATCGCAACAGCGCCGAGCCCCCATGTTGTGGTCACGAAGTAGTAAAGCTGGGCACTGAAAGTCTGGGCTATGCGTTCCCAGCCGTCATTCGCCAGCTTGTCAGGCAGGGTTGCGAAGAACTCCGCCAGCGTGTTTTTCAGCAGCGAGGAATCCTCGGAGCACCAGAGTTCGCGCTGGAGCTTGTACGAAAGCGTTATTACCCCGAGCGTCATAACTATAAGCGACGAGAAATATGCCGGCAGATTGATGAGTTTCTTACCGAAGAATATCTTTTCGAGTATGAAGGCTATCGTCAAAGCAAGCACTACAGCGATGAGCCTTGTGTGCGCAGCAAAGGAAAGCCCGCATACAGCGCCGATAAGCAGCGACATGAAAAACCGGCTTACTTTTCCCTTGCAGTCGGCCGTGCGGAATACGAGCCATATCAGTATCCAGGGGAGCAGTATCGAGATAGTTTCGCTCCAGGCGAACTTGGTGTGGGCATAGTAACAGCAGAATCCACCCGATACGAAAGAAGTTATCAGACACTTCCATATCTTGCCCGTTCTCATGCGGTATGACAGATAATAAGCTATAACGGGTACGAAGCTTATCATCACGGAATTGAGTACAAGAATGGCGGCATACTGGTTGTTCGGATCACCGAAGATCAGCATCACCGGAACATAGATGAGTCCCTGCAGGAATCCGTAGTAATAATCCACCGAGACCATTATGCCTTCCCAGCTGCGGCCTATGAACCAGTCAGATATTGCGATTATCGAAAGTTCGTTGGGGTCTGTGGCAGGAAGCTGCATTCCGAGACCGCCGATAATATTTACTATCAGAAAACAGAGATATATCACAGGATATATCATCTTGTTTCCGTACTTTTCGTACAGCGCCCGAAGCTTATCATAGATCACCGGAACTCACCTCCTTTTCCGATCTGTACGGCAGTTATCTGCTCTGTGTTTTTTCGACTGACAGTCACGGAGCCTGCCGCGAGACTGCATTATGCCGCTATTCCCATAGCGGAGATAAAAATATTCAGTACATATACGAGGAACATAAGAAGACTGATGCCGCCGAGAACATACATCATTCTCGGATTGCCGCGGTGTTCGAGCGCCGCGTAATATTCTTCATCATCAGCATCCTTGTACCGCTCGCGCAGTGACAGTATCTTGCTGACGCTCCACCGCATATAGATATAATCGTTGAATATCAGTATGGCAACCCTTACAAGCACCATAATATAGGATGTGATGGTTGCAGCATTGCTCAGCGGAACATTCATTACCATCGTGTCCGGCTTGCCCCAGTACATGATTTCCAGTATCATAGTCGGGATCATAAGTATGAACGTCGCGATGGACAGAAGCACCGCGGGGCCGGTCATACGGCGGTAAAAATGATATAGCGGAGCAAAGAACCACGCCGAAAGGTTCAGCGAGAACACCTTACCAGAGTTCGCCATACTCATGAACAGCGAGAAGAAGCGGGGTGTACTCAGGTTGTTCATCCCGAGGAAATGCACGAGTTCGGTCTGCTTCACGCCGCAGCAGGTCAGTTCCTCACCGCTCTCCTTCGAACGTATCGGGTGGGCGATTATGGTATCGGAGAATTTGTCAAAGGAGATGCTTCTGATGTCCGAATACTGCTCGTCGGCCAGATCCGCTGGTTCAAAGTTCTTTGCGGCTTTTGCTTTCAGCCTTTCCTGTTCTTTGTTCCAGTCAAATCCGGAACCGTGTCTGTGCTTGTTCGGGCATTCCGGCGAAACAGCCCAGCACTCCTTGTGGACGGGAGTGCCGCAGTCGGGACAATAAACCATTTCATCGCTGTCTGACAGCGGCTTTCCGCAGATACCGCACAAAGGTCTGCCGTCGGCGTCCTGCGACGGTGCGGGATCCGATTTATCCTCCTGCTTTCCGTGACGGTCCGCATAAGGGCAGCTGTGCGTCATATTATAGCAAACACGGTGCATAGCGGCTCCGCATTCGGGACAGTGTACCTTTTCGTCGTTGTCGGAGAACGGTCTGCCGCATATCTCACAGTGAGTACCTGTGCCGCTCATCTGAAAATCCGGCGGCAACGAAGAGCCATGATGGCTTTCCGGCTTGTCGGACGGCGCAGTATGGTTCGCCATGTTCGGACATTTCCCTTCCATGCGGTAACAGTCACCGTGCATAGGAGCTCCGCAATCGGGGCAGAATACCTTCTCGTCGTCGGCTTCTATGGGTTCGCCGCAGATGGCGCACCGTTCGTTGATCTTATCCATTAAAGATTCCTTTCGAACAAAGTCTGTCACAAATCAATACATAGATTTATTATATCATACTTTTACAAAAAATGCAATAGCAAGATAGGCGAAACAATGCCAAAAACTCCCGGAAACGGAATATCACCGTTTCCGGGAGCAATTATGAAGTATTTTATTTTCAGATGGCAGCGAATCCCTTTTCAAGGTCGGCTATAATATCGTCGATGTGCTCGGTGCCTATTGAAAGGCGGATAGTTGCCTGAGTAATGCCCTGATCCGCAAGTTCCTCGTCATTAAGCTGCGAATGAGTCGTCGTGGCCGGGTGGATTACAAGCGACTTTACATCGGCTACGTTCGCCAGCAGCGAGAATATCTCAAGACTGTCTATGAACTTGTGGGCTTCTGCTCTGCCGCCTTTTATCTCAAAAGTAAATATGCTGCCGCCGCCGTTCGGGAAATATCTCTGATAAAGCGCATGGTCGGGATGGTCGGGAAGCGACGGATGATTTACCTTTGCTACCTTCGGGTGCTTTGAGAGGTACTCAACGACCTTCTTTGTGTTTTCAGCGTGTCTCTCAAGACGCAGAGACAGAGTCTCTGTTCCCTGCAGGAGCAGGAATGCTGCGAACGGAGAGATCGTTGCGCCTTCGTCGCGGAGAAGTATTGCTCTGATATATGTAACAAATGCAGCGGGACCTACCGCGTCAGCGAATGATATTCCGTGATAGCTGGGGTTAGGAGCTGCTATGGGAGCGTACTTGCCGCTTGCCTTCCAATCGAATTTACCGGAATCAACTATCACGCCGCCGAGAGTGGTACCGTGGCCGCCGATGAACTTGGTAGCGGAATGTACCACGATATCCGCACCGTGCTCTATGGGACGGATAAGGAACGGAGTTCCGAATGTGTTGTCGATAACGAGCGGGAGACCGTGCTTGTGTGCTATTTCTGCAATAGCATCGATGTCCGGGATATCGCTGTTCGGATTTCCGAGTGTCTCCAGATAGATAGCCTTTGTGTTGTCCTGAATTGCGTTCTCCAGTTCCGTCAGGTTATGAGCGTCAACGAAGGTGGTCTTTATGCCGTAAATCGGGAGCGTATGGGCAAGAAGGTTATACGAACCGCCGTATATCGTCTTCTGCGCTACGATATGCTCTCCTGCGCCTGCAAGAGCCTGTATTGTGTAGGTTATAGCTGCTGCACCGGAGGCTACCGCAAGAGCTGCTACACCGCCCTCAAGAGCCGCTATTCTCTTCTCGAACACGTCCTGTGTCGAGTTTGTGAGTCTGCCGTAAATATTGCCGGCATCAGCAAGACCGAATCTGTCGGCAGCGTGCTGGGAGTTTTTAAATACATAAGATGTTGTGGCGTAGATCGGCACCGCTCTTGCGTCGGAGGCGGGGTCGGGCTGTTCCTGTCCTACATGGAGCTGTAATGTTTCGAATTTATAGTTTGACATAGTATTATTTCCTTTCGTTATGTGTAGATATTGTTCTGTAATTTATTGTATTGCCGGTTTATGATCAACATCGGCACATTCGCCCGAAACGGAAATTCGCTCTTACAAGCTTTTCAAATGTGTTATGCATATTGTCTCCTTTTCATATCTCTTTACTAGGATATATGCATTATAACATAGTTTTCCTATTTTGTCAATAGGTTTTATAAATATTTTTTTAAAAAATTTTTTATGGCGCGTCAATATAATCCGAAACGCTGTTCCGGAGGGCTTCTGTCTGTTCCTCGTATTCCGCTTCCGGGATCTCTTCCGGAGTACTTTTGTGTTTATTCGGGGTCTTAGCAAAGGAAGCGGCATAAACATTCAGTGCTCCGTTTTCTTTCAGCACCCGCGCTGCCTCCGCAAATGTGCTGCCCGTAGTGCAGACATCGTCGATAAGCAGGAATGTTCTGCCTTTTATGTTTCCGTATTTCGGATTGACAGCAAAAGCGTCTTTCAGATTTTTTGAACGCCCTTCCCTGCCCAGAGTTTTCTGAGCTGCCGTATCGCGTATTTTTACAAGCACGTTATCATACGGAACATCTATCATATAGCGCAGTTCCTTTGCTATGAGCTCCGCCTGATTATAGCCGCGTTTTTTCAGTGAACTTCCTGACATAGGTATCGGTACAATACAGTCAATCCCGCTGCGCATATCAGCACGCTCCAGTGCCATGCTTATACGCTTTGCAAAGGCGTAATAAGTGTTGCCGGCATCTGTATGTTTGAAACGCAGTATCACCGGCGAAATATTCCTGTCATAGACGCAGTACGCCGTAAATCTGTCTACTGACGGTATATCAGCCGTGCCTTCATAAATTTCCATACTGTCGGCACACTCCGGGCAGAAGTCCTCGTTCCAGCCTATGTGTGTCCGGCAGCGCGGACAGCGGTTCGGAAAGAACCAGTCAAGTATATAACGATATATCTTATGCAGTTTTGCTCTGTCAATACTCATAATATTATAGAACAACGGCGGGCACGAATGTCCGCCGTCCGGTTTTTAGTCCTTGTTGTCTTCCTCATTCCAGGAATAGAGCTTGCGGATCTCTGCACCGACTTTTTCGAGCTGGTGCTCACTCTGTATCCGTCTGCAGGCGTTGAAGTGAGAACGTCCCATCTTGTTTTCCATGATCCAGTTGCGGGCGAATGTACCGTCCTGGATCTCGGAGAGAACTTTCTTCATTTCCTTCTTGGTATCCTCTGTGATGAGGCGCTTGCCGGTCTCATAGTCACCGAACTCGGCTGTATCGGAAATGGAGTATCTCATCATCTTGAAGCCGCCCTTGTAAATAAGATCAACAATCAGCTTCATTTCGTGTATGCACTCAAAATATGCGTTCTGTGGATCGTAGCCTGCCTCAACAAGTGTCTCGAAGCCTGCCTTCATAAGAGCAGTAACACCGCCGCAAAGAACGCACTGCTCACCGAACAGGTCTGTCTCTGTCTCCATTTTGAATGTTGTTTCGAGAACGCCTGCTCTTGCACCGCCGATGCCGGCCGCATAAGCAAGACCTATATCTGTCGCTCTGCCGGAAACATCCTGATGTACGGCTATAAGGCAAGGAACACCCCTTCCGATAGTGAACTCGGAGCGTACTGTGTGACCCGGTCCCTTGGGAGCTATCATGACAACATCAACATCTGCCGGAGGTACGATCTGGCCAAAGTGTATATTGAAGCCGTGCGCGAACATGAGGACCTTGCCTGCCGTGAGATTCGGCCTGATGCTTTCCTCATAGAGAGCCGCCTGCTTTTCATCATTGATAAGGATCATGATGATGTCAGCTCTCTTAGCGGCCTCGAATGCGGTATAAACTTCAAAGCCTGCTTCTTCAGCCTTCTTCCAGGACTTGCTTCCTTCGTAAAGACCGATGATGACCTTTACGCCGCTGTCCTTGAGATTGAGAGCGTGAGCGTGACCCTGGCTGCCATAACCTATGATCGCGACGGTCTTTCCGTCAAGCACGGACAGATTACAGTCTGTTTCATGATACAGTTTTGCCATTTTAGAATACTTCCTTTTCTGTTTATATTGTCAATGCTGCGCTTCCGCGCTGGATCGCTATGGTTCCTGTTCTCACGATCTCCTTGATGCCATAAGGGCGCAGAAGCTCCTCGAAATTCTTTATCTTGGCGCTGTAATCGGACAGCTCGAGGGTTATTGAATTTACGGAGATATCCGAAATCTTCGCTTCGGTTATCTTCGCTATCGATATAAGTTCCGTGCGCTGGGCCGGTGTACAGTTTACCTTGACAAGCACAAGCTCACGGGTAAGAAGCTCATTCTCATTCACTGCCCGCACCTTTATTACGTCTATAAGCTTATTGAGCTGTTTTAATATCTGTTCAAGCGTATAATCGTCGCCGTCCGCGACAATGGTTATGCGCGAAACGTTCTCATCCGCCGTCACTCCCACCGCGAGGCTGTCGATATTATAAGCTCTGCGGGCGAAGAGACCCGCTACTCTCGCGAGTACACCCGCGTGATTTTCTACCAATACGGATATTGTATGTTTCATATTATCGAATTTTCCTTTTTATCCACCATGACCTGTAAAAGATATGGCTTTTCCGATGCAAGCATATTGTGTATTGCCGATCCGGCCTGTGATATGTCCGTTAAGCTTTCGGCCTTTATTCCGTAAGCCTGCGCTATCATAACATAGTCCGGGCTGCCTGTAAGATCAACGGCTATCTCCCTATTGTATAACTTGTCCTGAAGTTCGCGCACCATGCCGAGACTTGTGTTCACAAAAACGATCACCTTGACATTGATGTCGTGCTGCATCGCCGTCGCAAGCTCCATGAACTGCATCTGAAGGCTTCCGTCACCGCAGATCGCAACGACCTGACGATCCGGACAGGCCTTCTTCGCACCGATAGCCGCCGGAAGCGAATATCCCATTGTTCCCATACCGCCCGCGGTCATGAATCTGCCTTTGGTCATATATATGTTGTTGGCCGTCCATATCTGGTTAGAACCTACGTCAGAAACAACTACGGCATCCTCTTCAAGCTGTCTGTTCAGTTCGCATATGAAGAGCTTCGGGTTAACAGTACCGGGGACAGACTCCGGAACGGGTTTCTGCTCGTTCTTTACCGCTTTGAGCATATTCATCCATTCGGTATGCCGTTCGTCGGTAACTGTATCCAGCAGACGCCGCAGTATTATCTTTATATCGCCTACTACAGGCGTTGTTACATTGACGTTCTTTCCGATCTCGGCAGGGTCAATATCAATGTGTATTATCTCCACGTCTTCAAGGCCGTCCATTGCGACTATCGCTCTGTCGCCCATGCGGGCACCAAGCAGGATAAGCAGGTCACAGTTCCTTACCGCGTAATTGGCGGACTTTTCG
>JAEEJW010000025.1 GCA_016282095.1 Ruminiclostridium sp.
CGCGCTTTTATAATCATAACCTCTTGCTGACTGACATACGAGCCAGCCTATCGGGGCGCGAGGGAACCACTTTGTCATATCACGGTCTTCGTACCTTTCTTCACGAGCTATCTTTCGGATAACTATCGCCGAATCGTCCGGTCGTACCTGTCTTCCTGCGAACATCATACCGGAGTTTGCTATCACCGAAGACGGCATATCCGCAATTTTCTGAGTTATCGCAAAGATAAACAAGCCGTAGCCCGCAGCCTGATCGAGTATTTCTTCAAATTCAGATTGTCCCGGAAGACCGATATTGCCGCTGCCGCCAGAAGTTGCGTTGTCGTTTCCGGTCAGCACCTTGTTGGCTTCCTCTATAAACAAAACGGTCTCATACTGGCTTTTATCAAGGAATCCTTTTTCATAGCTCTTTGCCACCTTATAAAACCCACTGGTGATAACTCCGAATATGAAGTTGCTGAACGTTGACTCAAGCCCGGAAGACTCCAATACGGTCACATCGTCCTCACCGACAAGCTCGTCAACGCTCATGCCGTCTTCGTTTGAAAACAAGCGTCGTTCTATCGAGAACTCTCTTGAAAATGCCTGCAGGCGGTCTAAAAGCCTTGCATAAGCGTCACGAGTATCATTTCCGGCTCTTCCTTTAGAATTTGCCGGGTCTTCGAGGGATGCCTTTATCTTTGTCATTCTTTCGTAGATCTTGTCAAATGTTACTACACTGGACAGATCCGGTACTATTTCTCGCCAATCTTCTTTGTCGCAGGCACGGAATACACCGGCTTCCTCATAAAGTGCGTAAACGGTCTCGCCGACCATTTGCTTTCCTCGTTCGAGAAGTCCGTATGCTCGGCAATAGATGTCTATTATGCCGTCGATCCATACCTGCGGCCAGATGTTCTTCGGTATCTTCCACGGATTTAAGTTTATCGGATGAAAGTTTATATTCCCCAAAGAGTAATACTTGAACCGTTCCCGCTTTACATATCTGGCAAGAACACGCCAGTCTGTCTTTGGATCCATACATACTATACGAAGTCGCTTTCCCGTTGTGGACCGCTTGACCTTAGATAATTCTGCGGCAAATCGGATAGCAGCGACTGTCTTTCCGCTTCTGGATGCACCGGCGAAGATTCCGTGCATAAGCTCGGATTCATTAAGTCGGTAGTCAAAAGGAGTACAGTACCCGTTATTGAACGAATACCGTTCAGCCGAGAGTATCGTTCCCATGTATATAGCACCCTTCATCATCGAGGGTACAGCGAATTTCGGTATATCATCGACATTCGCATAAATACCGCCCTCTGAAATACGAGGAAGGTGGGTGAGCGCTGTCAATTCTCCGGGTAATAAGACCGTGGCATACTTGTATTCTTCGGCTCCCGCTACTATTTCTCTTGTAACATCAGAAGAAAACGCTGAAAAACGGGATAACAGATGATGCTGCTCGTTTTCGTTGAGGTCAAGCACCTGAAGTGGCTGTATCATAGCGTATTCATTCTGCCAGGTTGACTTTGCTGTTGTCATAGCTGTAGAAAGTGCGTCAAGATTCGGACAGGCGACATATACATAAGTATACATAGCGCCTTCGCCGCGAAGTGCTTTCTTTAAGCGCTGATTCTGGAATTCAAGCAATTCCAGTATATCCTTGACCTGCTGATCTACCCATTGGTAAGACTTTGAGTAGCCTATTGACGGGCCGAGACCCATTGATGACGACGTTCCTGCTGAGAAACCGCCGGTAGAACCGATAGATTCGCCTTTATTTCGTCCTTTGCTTGTTCCGCTGCTTGTCCCGTTTGAAATGGATTTGTTCGCTCCGGTACTATCAGTCTTTCCGCTGCTTTGGCTCTCGCTTGTACTGTCACTCGATGATCTTCCCGTACTGGTTCCGGTAGTCTTTCCGTCACTGACCGAACTGCTGTGTGAAACGCTGTCCGACTGCGATCTTGAGAAGCTCTCCGACGAACTGTTTGAAACGCTGTGGGATGTGCTGTCGGATGTTCCGTGCGTCCTGCTGTTTGACAGGCTGTTCGAATCGCTGTACGAAAGGCTCTGAGAATGGCTTTGGGAAGAAGAATCCGAATGTGACCGTGACTGCGACTCCGAAACGCTGTCGGAATAGCTGTCTGTAAACGAATGTGTTGTACCGTCAGATACGCTCTGTGTCGTTGAGACGGTATGACTGGTTCCGTCACTTATGCCGTAGGAATAGGAAGTACCGTCAGAATAGCCGCTGGAACTGGATGTTCCATAGCCGTCCGAAACGGATGTCCCGCCGCCCTGACTGTGCGATAAGCTCTCGGAAACACTTTCCGAGGTGCCGTTATTAACTCCATAGCCAATGGAACTTGATGTGCTGTGGGAGGTTCCTTCGCTCGTCGAGGCTGTTGTTCCGTGTGAAGTGCCGGAAGAAACGCCCTGTGACATCGAGGTGGATGTCGAAGTCGTCTCACCGCGGCTTGAGGAAGCGCCACGGGAATTGGATATAGACGAGCTTTCGGAATTACTGTAGCTGTTTCCTTGCGAAAAACTGTTGGATGTACCGTTGGTTCTGCTGTTGGAGTTAGTATAACTGTCACTTGATCCGCTTGTATCCGATGAACTTCTGCCGTTTGAATAGCCGTTGCTGTATCCGTCTGAATAACCGTTGCTCGAAGACCTGCTGTCAGAAGTCGAGCCGGAAGTTCCGTCTGATGTACCTCGGCTCCAGCCGTCGCTGCTGCCTTCACTGTATGACTGTGTACGGCTGCCGGTAGTGGATGTAGATGTGGACTCGCTGTTGGATGTGCCTTGCGTATGCGAGTCCGTATATCCGAGAGAAGTGGAATCTCCCGTTCCGCTGCTGCTCGATGAACTGGTTCCCGTTCCGTCCGAAGCGCCGGTGCCGGATCCGTGTGAGGAGCTGTTATTTGCTCCTATGCTTAATCCGTAAGCATTTGCACCGAGATTGCTTCCGGAGGAAGTGGTATCATTAGAGCTTGACGATCCGCTATGGCTTGTTGACGATGATGAAGTATCGGAATTGCTTGATGACTGCGATCCGGTGTACGAACTGCCGCCTGTATCCGAATTACTGTTGCCGTATGTACTGCCTGAAGTTGTGCTCTGACCGACACTGTATCCGCCGCTGTTAGACTGGTTGTCGGAATGGGTATCGGATTGATTGTTGCTGTGGCTCCATCCGTTTGAATTGCTTGTACCGGTACTGTCGGAATGGTTATCCGAATGACTTGTACCATAATTCGAGCTGCTGCTTGTACCCGTTGAATGGGAATTGCTCGTAGAATGACCCGTAGAAGTTCCAACGGTATCCGACTGGCTCGTCCCGGTGGAATGGGTATAGCTTGACCCTGTGGTAGTGCCGCTCGTATGACCGGTAGTAAGGCCGGATGAATTGCCTTGTGATGTACTCTCGCTTCTTCCGAACGATTGTCCGTAGTTGCTTGAGTTTGAATGTGAACTGCTTACAGATTCCGAAAAGCCCTCGCTCTGGCTGGTGCCAAACGACTCGCTTTCGGAATTCGACATTGATGTCGAATGGGATGTACCGTGACTGGAGCTTGAACCGTAGCTGTCGCTCCATGAAGCCGAATCCGACTGAGAATGGTTAGTGCTTGTCCCGGTATTTACGCTGTCGGAATGTGAGCTGCCCCAGTTCTCGCTGTTTGAATGTGATGTACCGAATGACTCGCCGTAAGAATTACCGACTGTATGTGTGACCGAGTTGCCTTCGGAGTGTCCTGTGGTATGGCCTATAGTTGTTCCGACAGTAGTGCCGTCCGTAACGCCCGTTGTAACTCCGTCTGTTGTTCCGTGTGTAATACCGTGAGTCTCACCCTCGGTGATACCCTCAGAATAGCTTGTAGAATGTCCTATCGTATCTCCGACAGTTACACCTTCGGTATGCCCGACCGTTGTACCTTCCGTATGACCTACCGTATCTCCTTCGGAAACAGAATGAGAAAAAGAAACGGATTCGCCGCTCGATATTCCGTCCGTGTGTCCGGTAGATGTGCCGAAAGTCTCCGATAGAGCTGTTCCGGTGCTTTCGCCGTAAGATGTTGTGAAGGAAGTTCCTTCATTGTACGATACCGATTCCGCGTCGGTATATGCCTGTGACCAGCCGCTCGATGTACTCTGGTTTGCCATATACATCATCGGAATGCTAAGGTTAAAGGAATAACCCCTTGTTCCTTGCAGCTGCCCGTACCAATCCGTCATATCCTGCTCAGTCCGCAGCGACCACGCCTTGAGAGTGTCCGTATATACAGGAGTAGAGATGATCTCTATTACATACTCATAGTCCACCATACCGACTATAAGCTCCTCAAGAGTAGCCTGACCGTCCGGATTAGCGAGGGATTTTGAGTTTCCGACACCTTTTGAGACATCCACGCCCTCGTTATGCGATTTCGGTATCCCGCGAACAGCGGTGATGTACTTCATGTTGAACATTTTTTCTTTCAGCCAAGCACTCTCATCGTTGGTGAGCATACTTAGCTCAAGAACTCGGTATGTACCTTGCAAAGCACCGATCAGACCGAGAAAGTCATTGTGTGCGTTCCTTTTGGCTTCTTCAATATTATTTCCGACTCCTTGAACGCCGTAAAGGAACAGCAGTCCTATTGGGACCGGCTCCATTATATTCGCTATGACCGTCACAAAATTGATCTCATTTTCCCAAACGGAAGACAAGACCTGTGTGTGCATATCCATAAGACTGCGGGACTCCTTTGCGCTTTTAGGCAAGCGGCGTACTCTGCAGAACTGGATAGCC
>JAEEJW010000232.1 GCA_016282095.1 Ruminiclostridium sp.
ACCGTAGGTCGGAATGAGCTTGACATCAAGAAATGTGTCCGCCTTGAAAATACGCTGAAAGTGTATTTTTAAGGCTCTCCGAAGTCCGCATTGCGGATTTCGGAACAACAACTGCCATAAGGCAGTTGTTGAGGACACATTAATTATATCACAGCAGCCAAAATATATCAAGTGTGTCATGATGCATAGAATCAGGCCTCGTTTTTTGTGCATTTATACAAAATCGCGTTTTGCCTATTGACTATGACGTAACGTAATAGTGTATAGTATAGACAGCGAAGGAAAGGAGGTCATTGATATGATGACAGTAAACGAGGTAAGCAGGCTTACTGGGCTGAGTGTGCGCACACTCCAGTACTACGACAGGATAGATCTGCTGTCCCCCAGCGGACACACCGGAGCAGGTTACAGACTGTATGACGATACAGCGCTTGAGAAGCTCCAGCAGATAATGCTGTTCCGCGAGCTTGAATTTCCTCTGAAAGAGATCGGCAGGATAATGAGCGACCCGCATTTCGACCGCCGGAAGGCTCTCGGACAGCAGATCGAGCTGTTGAAGCTGCGGAGGGAGCATCTTGACGATCTTATAGCCTTCGCGGAAAAGATAAAAAAGACAGGAGGAAAATATATGGGATTTACAGCATTCGACAAGAGCAGACTCGACGAGTACGCAAAACGCGCTAAAGCGCAGTGGGGCAGTACCGCCGAATACAAGGAATCCGAAGAAAAGAATAAAGGCCGTACCGACGCCGAAAACGAACAGCTTGCAGAGAAGACCATGGAACTGTTCGCAGAATTCGGTGAGATGCGTGACCGCGACCCTGCCGACGCGGAAGTTCAGGCACAGGTAAAACGGCTCCGGGACTTCTTCTGCGAGAATTACTACAACTGCACCAACGATATCCTGCGCGGACTGGGACAGATGTACGCCGCGGGCGGCGAGTTCACCGAGAACATAGACAGCGCCGGCGGTGAAGGCACGGCCCTGTTCGTCAGCAAAGCAATAGATATTTACTGCGGTTAATGGCTTCCCCGGCTGCAATATGCGGTCGGGGAAGTTCTTATATCTGATGTATGTGATTGACTTTTCCGGTTTTACGTGATATAATACAGACATTGAAAAACTGTCTGTAATGACATAAGGAGGAACCCGATGAAGGGATATAAAAGACTTTCCGCGATACTGGCCGCGGGAGCGGTATCGCTCTGCGGACTGGCATTTCCTGCATCCGCGGATGACGGCAGAAGTGATGACATCATCATTCTCTACACCAACGACGTACACTGCGGCATAGACGATCACATAGGCTACGACGGCCTGATGCTCTACAAGCGCGAAATGGAAGCACTGTACGGCAACGTGCTGCTGGCGGACGCCGGAGATGCCATAAGCGGCGCACCCGTAGGTTCGCTGTCCAATGGAAAGTACATAACACGGCTCATGAATGCGGTCGGCTATGATGTCGCGACTGTGGGCAACCACGAGTTCGATTACGAGGTATCGGAGCTGATGCTGCGTGCCGATGAGCTGAACTGCGGCTACATCTGTGCCAATTTTCTCAGCAGGGAGACCGGAGAGCTTGTCTTTGAGCCGTATAAATTATTTGAAACCGGAGATAAAAAAGTGGCATTCGTCGGTGCTGCCACACCCGAAACTCTGATAGAATCCACGCCTACGTTCTTCCAGAACGACGAGGGCGAGTATATTTACAGCTTCGGCGAGGACGGCAGCCTCTACAGCCTGCTGCAGAACGCAGTTGACGCCGCGAGAGCTGACGGCGCCGACTATGTTGTGATACTCGGACATCTCGGAGAAAGCAACATAACCGACGGCTGGAGCGCCCCGGAGATAGCGGCGGAGCTCACAGGCATCGATGTAATCATCGACGGTCATTCTCACGAAGTAACTCCCGGCATGACCGTTAAGTCAAAGGACGGCTGTGACGTCCTCATAACACAGACCGGTACAAAGCTCAACAATATAGGCAAGCTGACAATATCGCCGGACGGCTCGATGAAGACCGAGCTTGTGAGCAGCGTACCCGCACCCGACGAGAGCATGGGGCTCGCCGAGGATTCCTGGACAGAGGACAGCGCACATCCCGGCGTTTTCGTTGATGAAGCGGTAAGCCTTGAGATACTTGATATAAAAGAGGCTCTTGCCGATGAGCTCAGCCGCAGAGTCGGCAGTACCGCATACACGCTGACGGACAGCGACCCCGATACCGGTCTGCGCGCGGTAAGAAACGCGGAAACAAATCTGAGTGACTTCTGCGCGGACGCTTTCAGGGAAGTTCTCGGCGCGGATATCGGCTTCATTAACGGAGGCGCGGTCAGAGCCGCAATAGAAGCCGGCGATATAACATTCAACGACCTGCTTTCCGTTTTCCCCTACGGAAACAGCACCGCCGTGGCAGAAGTCACCGGTCAGCAGATACTTGACCTGCTGGAAAACGGCGCTTGCGAACTTCCGGGCGAAAGCGGCTCTTTCATACACGTTTCGGGCGCTTCCTACTGCGTCGATGACAGCATACCCAGCTCCGTTGTCCGCAACGACAAGGGCATATTCACAGGTGTTGACGGTGCTTACAGAGTAAGCAATGTCCTCGTGAACGGTGAACCTCTTGACCCCGACGGAAAATATATCGTGGCATCGGCAGACTACTTCCTTAAAAACGGCGGCGACGGCGGGATAATTTCCGGAAACTGCACGATAGTAAAGGACGACATAATGCCCGATACGGATGTGCTGATAAACTACCTGAACGATGTGCTGGGCGGCGAGGTACCGGACAAATACAGCGATCCGCACGGTGAGGGCAGAATAACAAAAGGCACGGCACCGGCCGCTCCGGCAGGCAGTCTGTCTCTTGAAGTGTCCTCGGACCGCAGCGAATGTAATACAGGCGACGAATTCATCGTGACGATCACAGCCGTTAATACCGGCTCCGCCCCCCTTACGGATGTTGCCGTATATTTTGAGGACACACCGGTATATACAGCGGAGGCCCTCGAAGAAGGAAAGAAAGCTGAGGTCAGTATCAGACTCCGGGCCACCGAGGCAGACATTGAAACCGGCGGAATAATCCATATCTCCGCAAGTGCCGGCGGTCTTGCCGAACCCGTGGCGGCAACGCTCACGGTCAGAGTCCTTCCGGCGGAGGCCAATCCGGCTACCGGCTCAACCGACATCGGCTTTGCGCTGATGATCTTCGCGGGCGCGGCTGTGCTCGTATCCCGTAAACGCCGTGAAAGATGATATGAAACAATAAACAGATACCGCTTTGTATATAGATACAGAGCGGTATTTTTATTGTCGGCGCCAGAAAAAAATACCGTTCTTTTTTATGCGGTACACAGGCTGAACACTTTCCGGCATACCTATGGCAGATAATGCGCCGGTATTGACTTTTTCAGGCCGGTATGCTATTATATACTTGGGATATCATATCCATAGACTAAATAAATGAACCATACATCGCAGTGACATAAATATACGGAGAAGTGAGACCATGAAATCAATACAGACAAAGATCATTATCGTTATCTCGGCGATAATCCTCGTTGTGGTCGTGGCGTTCCTGATAACCTCGACAAGCAATACCAACGCCATACTTTCCAGTGACTCGGACAACATACTGCTTTCTGCGGCGGACTATTACGCGAACGTACTTGACGACAACTTCCGCTCGACCGAGCAGTCCGTAGATACCATATATAACTATGCCGTTACGCGGGCGCAGACATACAGGAATTTCCTGCATGACGAGACCCAGCGTGACAGATATACTTATGATATCTCCGAGCTCAGCAAGAGCATTGCCGAGAATACCCGCGGCGCCATGTCGGTTTATCAGCGCTACAATCCCAAGGACTACGGCCCTACCAACGGTTTCTGGTATACTATAAATCTCGCGGATCACTCGTGGCGGCCCTCCGAGCCGACGGATATGAGCCTTTACGATGAGGACGATCTCGAACATGTCGGCTGGTACTATATCCCCGTCAAGTCAGGTGTGCCGATGTGGATGGAGCCGTACTATAACGCGAATCTCGGCGTTTATATGATTTCTTACATAATACCGTATTTCTACGGAAACTATACCGTAGGCGTGATCGGCATGGATATAAGCCTTGATATGCTGAAAGAAGCAGCGGCTGAAGTTACTTTATATCAGAGCGGCCATGCATTCATGATGGAGACCAACGGCAACATCATATATCATGAAGCCTACCCTGACGGTATGGAGTTTTCTGACCTTCCGGACAGCGACAAAGCGTTCTTCGGTGAATTTCTCAGGACAGAAGCCGACGTTGTGAACATTCAGGCAGGCAGGAGCGGAACACTGGAAAAACTGGTGCTCAAGAAGCTGAAAAACGGCATGATCCTCGGACTTTACGCCCCTCTCACGGAGATCAGTGAGCCCCAGTTAAGCCTTCTGCGCCAGCAGCTGATCATCTCCAGCATAATACTCGTTCTTGCGGTGCTTGTAACGCTGATATTCGTAAGAACGATCACAAGCCCGCTGAAACGAATGACCGCCGTAGCGGAGCAATACGCTGCCGGAAACTTCAACGAAGAAATGAGTGTCAGCGGCAAGGACGAGGTCAGCATACTGTCACGTTCGCTTCAGACCATGTCCACGTCGCTGAAGAAGCAGATAGAGATCGCGGACTCGGCAAACCGGGCGAAGAGCGAATTCCTCGCAAGTATGTCCCACGAGATACGCACTCCTATAAACGCTGTGCTCGGCATGAACGAAATGATACTGCGTGAGGCGGGGGACAAGAAGATACTCGGTTATTCCGCGAACATCCAGGATGCCGGCCGCAATCTGCTGTCGCTTATAAACACGATCCTCGATTTCTCCAAGATCGAGGACGGCAAGATGGAAATAATACCTATCAGTTACGATCTCGCTTCCATGGTCAACAGCCTTGTCAACTCCATTGCAGAACGCGCCAGGGCAAAGGAACTCAGTCTTACGGTGAATGTGGACGAGACTCTGCCTTCTGTACTGCTCGGCGACGATATGCGTATCACGCAGGTCATAATGAACCTGCTTACCAACGCGGTAAAATACACGGAGCGGGGCGGTGTCACGCTGACGATAAAGGACGGCGGCAGATCTGGAAACACGGTTATCCTCGATGTTTCCGTAAAGGACACCGGCATCGGCATAAAGGAAGAAGATCTGGATAAGCTGGGTGTTGCGTTTGAGCGCCTTGAAGAGAAGCGCAACAAGAATATCGAGGGTACGGGGCTCGGTATGTCGATCGTGACGCGCCTGCTGACCATGATGAACTCGGAATTGAAGATAGAAAGCGTTTACGGCGAGGGAAGCACATTCTCCTTCAGTCTTCCGCAGCAGATAGACGACGCTGCGCCCATAGGCAATTATGAGGAACGGCTGAAAGAGAACAACCGCCTGAGGCTCAACGCTCTGCCGGTCATAAAGAACGCGAAAATCCTGGTAGTCGATGACTACGCTATGAACCTGAAAGTTGCGGATAACCTGCTGCGTTTGTTCGGCATCGAAGCGGAACTGCTGATGTCGGGTCAGGAAGCGATAAAAGCAGTCAGCAAGAAGACTTACCACATAATATTCCTCGATCACATGATGCCCGGAATGGACGGTATCGAAACTCTTGCCGAACTGAGGGGCAGGAAAATGATCGGCCGTTTCACTGCGGTCATAGCACTAACTGCGAATGCTGTTGTGGGTGCGCGTGAGTCGTACTTAGCTGCGGGCTTCGACGATTACCTGACCAAGCCGATAGAGATGAAGGAACTTGAGGCGCTGCTGCTGAAATATCTGCCGAAGGATTTTGTTTCCTATCCCGAGCCCGAAGAGAGCGAGCCGGTGCCTGACGACAGCGGGGCAGAGGCCGAAAAAGCACAGACTGATGATATGCCGGCCCCTGATCCCGAGGAAGTGCTGCGGTCGGCTCTCCCGGAGGAGTCCGGCATCTCCGTAAGCACCGGTATGGAATTCTGCGCCGATGATATAGGATTCTATGCTGATATGCTGAACGAATATGTTTCTTCGTCCGCCGATAAGACTGAGAAGCTGGGTAAATTCCGCGCCGACGGTGATACCGAACAATACCGGATACTTGTTCATGCTCTGAAAAGCGGATCAAAGACCATAGGTGCCGTGAAGGTCGCTGAAAAGGCAAAGGAGCTGGAGGATGCTGCAAAGCGCGGCGACACGGAATTCATCAGTGAGCATCACGACGCGTTCACAGAGCTTTACGGCGAGACCGTGAATGTGATAAAGGCGGCTCTTGCGAAGATCGGATAACAGCATACACGTTTTTAACCGTCATCTGTGGGTTACTATGAGAGGCAGCTGTTATTATTCGGATGTAATAAGGACTTATATGGAAAATGAACCTTCGGGACCGGATCAACCGGCTCCGAAGGTTCATTTTCATTGGCGTCTATCAATCAGAGGTCTGAATACTGATTACGCGGACACAGCCTGCTCCGCTGCCGTGTCCTTGTTCCTGCGGGTACCCTTTGTTTTGGTTCCGCTTACGGGCTTGCTTTTTGCCGTCTTTTCGCCCGCCGCCTTTATACCGACAAGCTCACCGTTGTCGTCATATCTGAGCGTAAGAATATCCCCGACACTGATATCTGCTGCGGTCACATCTTCGCCGCCCTTTCTGAGCGAAACACTGTCAGTAAGGGTAATGGTCAAAGTACTGCCGTTTTCGGTAAATTCGCCGGACTTGCTGTTTTTATGCCTGCCGCCGCGCTTGCCCTCGGGCTTTGTTCTTGCTGTTTCGGAAGCGCTGTCGGCAGTTTCGTCTGCCGCGGCTGCGGTGCTGTCGTCAGACATCACTTTCTGCTTTCTTCCGGATCTTACCTTTTTCCCGGTCGCTGTGCTGTCAGCGGCAGTTGTGTCTGTGGTGCCTTCAGTGCTGTCGGCAGACTTCACTTTCTGCTTTCTTCCTGACTTTTCCTTTTTACCGGTCGCTGTGTTGTCAGCGGCTGTGGTGTCGCCGGAAGTCCCGGCAGATTTCTCCGGCTTTGTGTACCCGCCGAGCGCAACGGTTATCTCGCTGCCGTTTACGGCGGTAACTTTGCCGATCTTAACATTCCCGGCTTTCGGCTTCTTTGTGTCCGCCTGTGCGGTAACAGAGGCCTGCGCGCTGTCATCGGCATAAGCGGTGATGGCGGAAACCGATGTCGCAGCCATAATCAAAGCACAAATACAAGCTGCGGCTTTTACTGATCTTTTCATAATGATCACGTTCCTTTCGTTTCAGAGATTTTTGTTTTGTAGGGGTTTTTGCTTTGATGTAAGTATAATAACACAGTTTTCTTAAAATAATCTTTAACATCGGAAAAATTATTGATCCCGCCAGGTAAAAGTGAATGTGGTCAGCCCGTCCGGGGAAGATGCGGCAGTCAGCGTGCCGCTGTGCTTGTCAGCGATAGCTTTTGCGATAGACAGACCCAGTCCGAAACCGCCTGTCGAAGCGGTGCGCGATTTGTCGGTGCGGTAGAAACGCTCGAACAGCCGCGACAGCTCCTCCGGCGGGATATATTCGCCCCGGTTCGACACATTGAGGATATAGCGGCTCTTTCTGCGGTGCAGTTCCACCTTTACTTCTCCGCCGCCGACGGAATGGCGTATCGCGTTATCGATCAGTATATTTGCGAGGCGCTCGATCATCTCCCTGTCGCCTTTGCAGAAAATGTCCGGTTCAATCTCCGTCACAAGAGTATGTCCGTTCTCAAACGCAAGTGCTTCCAACGCGAGGCAAACTCCTTCTGTCGCTTCGGAAACATTGAATTCGGACATAAGCAGTTTTGTTTCCTCTCTGTCGTCCTTTGACATATAAAGCATCTGGTTTATCAGCTTCGACATTTTAACAGTTTCGGATCTGATGTATTCAAACCATTTTTTCTGTTCGGAAACGGACTTTTCGGGTTCCGATGTTATGACATCTATGTTGGCCGAAATGACCGTCAGCGGTGTTTTCAGTTCGTGCGAAGCGTTCGCGAAGAATTCCTTCTGGCTGCTCCACGCCTGTGAGATCGGCTTCACTATCCAGCCGGATATAAGAACGCTTATGGGAAACAGTACAACAAGCGCACTTATACCCACAAATACAAGCACTATGAGAAGCCGCCCCATTGTTTCGATCTGATTGGTCCGGTCAATGAAGATCACCCTTGTCCGGCCGCCCGACTGTTTAATAAAGTATCTGTACGAAACATCGGACAGACGGATATATCCGTTTTCAATGTTCTGCGCGGCTAAGTTTTCTGCAGTTTCAGTGATCTCGTCCTCATTGTCGGGTTTGTTATATGAGCTGCTGAAAATGATCTCCTTCGCAGTCCCGGACGATGATATCAGCACGGATATCCAGCTTCGCGAGGAGGAGCTCTTTTCGTGCTTTGTACTTGTTTTTGAAGGTGTTCTGAGCTGCTCTCTGTCGGGATTTTCGCGTTG
>JAEEJW010000233.1 GCA_016282095.1 Ruminiclostridium sp.
ACTGGGAACAGACAGAGCGTGAATGCCGTAGATGCGCAGATCTTAAGGGACTGCTCCTTACCTTGCCGCACAGAGAACTTGCGGAGGCTTTTGCACCGCTTCTCCGTAAGATAACAGACAGGCTGATGAGCAGGGAGCAGAACTGACCAAAAAGATCATGGCATCACTGCCGCTCAGGTTTTTATGACCTTACACAAGAAAAAGAATATTATATGAAAAGGACGGTAAATCAACAATGAAAAAAATAATAAAAATCATCCCGATAGTACTTATGCTGTTCGTAATAATGAGCATTTCCGCGTGCGGTGAACCCGCAGATACAGCCGCGCAGACAGGCGGCAGCTCATTCACTGCCGCCGACCTTGTCGGAAAATGGGTAGGCACGGGCGACGAGATATCGACTCTGACTTTCGGGAAGAACGGCAGCTACAAGGACGATGCGGATATTGCTGTCATCGAAGGTACATACACTGTTGACGAAGCGGCGGGAACTCTTACCGTTTATGAGAAGGACTACGGACTTGTATTCGTATACAGTGTCGAATTGTCCGGAAAGAACCTTACCATTCAGACAGATTACGGTCTGCCGAGAACATTCAGAAAAAAGTGACTGTCGCTGTTACGAGTTTATCGATCTGCTGATGATCGGGATCAGAACGGAGATGTGAAGTGGAAATATCGGAAAAACTGAATAGTGAAACGGAAGCAATCTACAGATCGTTTTTTGACGGTACGCCGGTTTCGGTACAGACTATCGACACAAGCAGAGACGAGAATGATTTCAGAGTAACTTTTATTTTCGGGACCGCATCGGGCGAAAAATGCGTAATTAAACTTGCCGATAATGATTTTACGTTTCCTGAAAAAATAAAGGTATGGCAGAGAACGGTTCTGGAGTATCTGAGCCTTGGTTATTATTGCCCGGAAATCTACTGCGATAAGACAGGCGGCTTTCCGGTCATGGAATATAAAGGTCACAAATGCGTTGCCTATGCGGAAGAATTTGCGGCCTTCGCTACAGCCGGGGACAGAACGGAAGGGAATGACAGCGAATCCGGAAGCATTTACGAACGGTGCAGACCGGATATCTGGCGGATGACAGCAAGAGTCGCTTCAAGATATTATGATTATACCGTGTACCCGTCTGCCTACTGTCTGTTTGATACATTCAGTCCGGCCGACGAGACCGATGAGGTGCTTGAGAATGCGCTGAAATGGCGGCAATATGCTGAAACGTTACCGGACAGATTCGCAGAACAGGTGAAGAGGATATGGAGTTTATGGACAGAAAACCGCACTGAGCTGGAGCCTGTTTATCATAAACTGCCGACATCTGTTTTTCAGGCAGATCTGAATCCCACAAATATCCTCGTTGACGGGAACGGGAATTTTGTCGGGATCTGTGACTTCAATCTCTGCGGAAAAGATGTGTTCCTGAATTATCTTATGCGGGAAAACTTTGACGCCGATTTTGAGAAAGAGATCGGTATGATATGTGATATGCTTAAAGTTTCGGGTGAATATTATCATTTCTCCGATATTGAAAAAGAATCCGCGCTGATGCTCTACCGGTGCCTGAAACCTCTGTGGTTTTGCAAGCTCGAAAGATTGAAAAAGTACGGAGATGATAATGAAGCGGTCGAAATGTTCCTTAATAAAACCGAGCATTTTCTTACCGCAAACATTGATTTCAAAGCGTATATGCAATAGCGCAGAATAATTGTGAAAAAAATATACCAAAAATTGTTCTGTAAAGATTGACATATTTATTTAAATGTGCTATAATTGTATTGACTATAAAAGGAGGTACGACTTCGTGAAACAATCATATTACAAGAGTGACAGCGGTGATCTCGGCTCGATCCTCGGACAGATAGGCAAGGCCGATCTTATTTTAATGATCACAGTCAATGACCGGTTCGAAATGCAGGTAAAACAGCTTCACGACAGATATCCCGATATACCGTGTATAGCTACTACAGGACATTTTTACGGTAACAGCCTCCGTGAGGGCGGTGTGGGTATAGTTGCCATGTCCGGCGTCAAGGCCGCGGCAGGTGTCCTTCGGTCTGTATCCACAATGCCGATGAGAGATATAAAGGAATTTGAAAGCAATGTACGCGCAGTTAACGCGAACAGCAATAACACCGTATGTATAGACTTCTGCTCCGGTAATGATGCGATGACCCTGGCCGCAATGAATGCGGTGCTGAGCAGGTCGGGAATCTCCCTTATGGGAGGTACGGCGTTTGACGGCAAGGTAGCAGTGAACGGCAAAGTATATGAAGATGCCTGTGCCTATGCGATCGTTCGCAACGAAAGCGGCAAGGTCAAGGTATATAAGGAAAACCTGTACCGTCCTATGGACAGCAGACGCTTTATCGCAAGCGGCACAGACAGAAGCAGGTATTTCATTGGCGCACTCAACGGAAAACCTGCCAAGTCGGTATATATGAATGAATTCGGCATCCCGGAAAGAGATATCTCCAAACAGACTTTCTCCAATCCGTTTGGCAAGATAACGGGAGACGAGATCTGTATCATATCCCTGAAGGAGCCCTCCGGAAACGGTCTCTGCTGTTATCGTCAGGTCAACGACTCCGATGTGCTTACTCTTCTGGAGATAGGCGACCACAGGGAGATAGCTGCCGAGACTGTCGCTAAGATACGGAATGATTTCAAGAATATCTCCGGAGTTTTTGCGGTCAACTGTGCTTTCCGTTATCTGTATTTCAAGGAGCATAACTTCCTTGGCGAATATCTTCAGTCGATGAGCAAGCTGGGCTCCTTCTGCGGTTTTGTCGGCAACGGTGAGCATTATAACGATCAATTCATCAACCAGACTATGAGTTGTGTGGTATTCGGTTAAGCGGAGGGTAATATGGGATTATTCGGTAATAAAAAGAACGAAAATAACAATGTGACGGATCAGTACCCGCTCATCTGTATCGCGAACAGTATAAAAGAATCGAAAAAGGTGCTGGCACAGAAGGAAGTCAGTTCGCTTGAAGAACTGCGCGGCATACAGGATTCATTCGATGCCGTTCTGCTGAGAGACGAGGAACTGAAGCAGAAAATGGATCATTTTGCCGAAGTATTCGGTTCGGTGGGTAATTCGGCAAGTCAGTTTGACAATGTCAAATCCGCTATCTCATCATCTGTCAGCGATGCACAGGCGCACATGGAGCTGCTTCGTCAGAGCTCCGAAGCTGTGAAGGCTGATTTTGCTGAAATGAGCGGGATCTTTACCGATCTTGTGGCGTCGGTGAAGATAATCGCGGAATATACCAAGAACATCACGAGTATAGCGGATCAGACCAACATACTTGCGATAAACGCGTCGATCGAAGCTGCGAGAGCAGGGGATTCGGGCAAGGGTTTTGCTGTAGTCGCGACCGAGGTCAAGAAGCTGGCGGAAGAGATCAAGGAAATGGTCACACAGGTAGATGCTTCAATTGAGAACGTGAATACATATACCGCGAAGTTCAATGAGAGTATCGTCAAGACAACGGAAGCGCTCGATAAGAATATGACCGATCTCGATACCGCAAACCGCACGTTTGACAGTATCAATGAGGCCGCTGGCGGCGCCGATACAGTACAGATGCAGATCGCGGAAGCCGCCGGTGACGCGAGTGCGGAGCTTGCGGAAGTCAGCAGCGCCTTCGAACGCATAGGTGAGCAGTACCGTACCGTAAGCGATCATATCGAGAAAGCAAGCGCTCTCGGTACCACCAAAAGTGTTCTGTTTGAAAACATCGATAATATGGCGGATCAGATCGAGCCGCTTGTCAAACTTCAGTCGGGAAACTAAAAAACATTCAGAGCCCGCGATCAGACTTGCCGGTCAGGATCGCGGACTTTTCATTATCAGCGGAAAACAGATCTCAGCTGCATATATCAACAAAACGATCATAGGAGACTGGAGAAAATGATACTTTACTTTTCGGCCACAGGAAATACAAAGTATATCGCGGAACTGCTTGCGGATAAAATCGGTGACGAATGTGTCGATCTTCTCAACAGGATAAAGAAAGATGACTATACGCCCTTGCATTCGGAAAAGCCGTTCATTATCTGTGCGCCGATCTATGTATGTGAGATGCCCAGGTTCATGGGCAGATATCTGAAAAATCAGGAGTTTACGGGAAGCCGTGACGTTTATTGCATATTTACGAGCGGCGGGTATACGGGTATAGCCGGTACTCTTGCAAAAGGGATATTCCGCAGGAAGAAGATGAATTATAAAGGTCAGGCAGAATTCGGGATGCCGAGAAACTATATCATAAGCGACCATTATCCGCTGAACGATCGGGAAGAGGTGATCAGGCGCATAGAGGATTCCCGGCAGAAGACCGATGCGGTGGCAGAGAGTATCAGGAACGGCGAGAGGCTGAAAACAAGATATGTCTTTCTGTTCGAGAAAGTAGTAACTCTGCCGTTCAATCCGGTATGGGTGAAGTACAAGCAGCAGACGAAGAAATTCTATACCACCGATAAGTGCCTGGGCTGCGGAAAATGCGCTAAGCTGTGTCCCCTGAACAATATCAGGATGACGGATAAGCGGCCGGAGTGGATAAAAAGCTGCGCCCATTGTATGGCCTGTATCGGCAATTGTCCCGTCCAGGCAATCGAGTACGGAGACAAAACGCAAAACAAAGTTAAATACACTATTGATAAGTATTTATAAAGACCGGCGGTTATGCTGCCGTCCAAAGCCCTGTCTTACAGAAAGACGGGGCTTTTTCCTGTTATCACCGATACAGCCGGACGCCGGAAACTGCCCCGTACAATACACGGAGCGGATTCTGTGCCTCTCGGAGCGTATGTTGAATTTGTATATTATTATTGACAATTTGTGCTCATTATGGTATAATATGCATATATCATACTTGCGGCGGGTTTCGCGTAAGTATAAGGCACTGCTCAGGCAAGGACATAATACAGAAAGGATCGGTACAGGAAATGAATAAAACACTTGATGCAGGGATAAAGATAATATCCGGATATGCACTGCTTATACCCGTTTGTGTGGAGGAATTCTCACATATCGATATTCAGGGAAAGATGAGCTTCAATGTCTTACAGTATGAGATAAATGGCCTGGGGAATCTCTCGGCCATGACTTCGGGGCCGGCGGGTATGCAGATGATATCATTGGTTATCACGCCGTTCGAGAAGAATATGCCGCTGATGTCCGCGGACTTTATTATCGTCGGGGAAAATATCAAGGCTTTCGTGGAGTTATATGATCTTGTTCCCGACAGGAACACGGCGGAATATACGGGTGTTCTTGATGCTGCAAGAGAGCTTGAGCGCAGATACAGCGGGATTGAGGATATTACCGCAGAACGCAGGTGGTACAGCGATCTTGTTTCAGTCGGCCTTTACAAAACGGGAAAAAGCGGCGATGAACGGTTTGATGAACTCTTCTGTGATGCGCTGCGCTGCTATATGGAAAAAGCTGCTGAACTGCCTGTGCTGAACGAGGAAGAAAAGGCAAAGAAGCTCGCTCTTACGCAGGAATACACTGACCGCCTTATCTCGGAAGGCGGGGCTTCAACAGACGTTTTCAAGATGATCCTTGGTGAGGAAAAAACAAGGCAATTCTTCGGCAAGGTGTTCTTCGGCACTGAAAGAAGATAAACAGATGAGCTGTCTGATACCGGCAGGGAGCGCCGACTGTCAGACGGTACAGTCTTTTATAAGGAGCATTTCAGATAATGACAGAACTGGAAAAGATAGGTAAAGGGGCGGCGGAACTGTTTATGTCCGGAAGGGAACATACTGAGATCCCGGAAGACGGATACAGCAGATTTTCGTACCCAAAGCTCATAAAACTGATGAAATTTGATGTGAAGCGTTATCGTATATCCGGTTTCGGAAATATGATGACTATGCGGACAGACGGACCGTTCGGAATGCAGCTTCTCACCATGTCGTTCATGCCGTTTGAGGGAAACAGCGTTCCGTATCTGCTGACAGATATAATGAAAATGGGGAAGAAAAGGCTGATATTTGTGGAGTATTATGACTGTACAGCCGAAAAGCCCGATCAGCCGCTGCTTGAAAAGATCTGCGGGAAGTACGCAGGGGTTCCGGACTATGCGGAAAAGCCCGCCTGGTATATCGGCGAGAGGACGGGCTATTCCCTGATAAAGTCGCTTGAAGCGGACAGCAGTGTCAGACTTTCCGCTATTGCCGCGGACAGCATAAGGGCATACAGAAAAGCGGCATTTTCTGCGGAGAAGTCGGAATCAAATCTTGCGGGACTTATGGAATTCCGTGAAAGAATGATAAATGAGGGAAATCCGTCATCGGATATCCTGAAAAAAGTATTCGGCGGAAAGGGTGCCGCGGATTTCTTCAGGGACTGTGTAATGCCCATAAGCTGACCGGATCTTTCCGGAATAACAGGACAGGAGGATCTTGTAATGGTTTTATATCTTTCGGCCACAGGAGACACAAAGTATGTTGCTGAGCTGCTCGCAAAAAAACTCGGAGATGAGTCTCTGGATCTGATAAAGAGGATCAGGAACAATGACAATTCCGTGATACGCTCAAAGAAGCCTTTTGTGATCTGCGCTCCGATATATGTTTCCTATATCCCGATTTTCCTTAAAGATTTTCTCAGCAGGCAGAAGTTTGCCGGGAACAGGAAAGTGTACTTTGTTTTTACCAGCGGAGGCGGACATTCAGGTGCGGCGGGAGCTGCTGCCGAGAATATCGTGCGCAGAAAAAATATGCTCTTCATGGGATATGCCGATGTAGCAATGCCGAATAATTATATGGCGCTGAAATTTATACCTGCACCTTCGGAGGAGAAGATAAATGCTCTCCTGAATGACGCGCGTTACACGATACTGCGGACTGCACACGCGATAGCGCAGGGAAAGAAGATCAGGACAAGACATATTACATATGCAGAGAGTCTGGCTACAAAAGCCCTGGCAGATTTCTGGAAAAAACATATGCAGCCCTCGAAGGCTTTCTATACAACGGATAAGTGCATAGGCTGCGGAAAATGCGTTTCTGTCTGTCCTCTGAACAATATCGTTCTTGACAACGGCCGCCCTGTGTGGAAGGCTTCGTGCGCACACTGCATGGCCTGTATCGGGAACTGCCCTGTCGAAGCCATAGAATACGGCAGCATCACCCAGACAAAGCCTAAATACAACGTAAGGAAATACACCGGAAAGAACAGCAATTCTTCCGGAACAGCGTTACTGCGCAGATCAGGATTTGTTTCGCTGAGACCTGTGGATAACTTCTATCAGTCATCGTTGTTCTTCCCGATGCCGGTCGTTCTTGTAAGCACGCTTACCGACGACGGAAAGACTACCTGCGGACCGTATTCGCTTATTGCTCCGTTCTATGTGGCAGGAAAGGATTATTATGCCTTCATGCTGGAATGCCGCAATTCCTCAAATACTGCGCAGAATCTTATAAAGAATAAGAAGTGCGTTATAAACTTCCTGCCCGATGACGGCGGCATTTTCAAGGAATGTGTCCGTCTGGGCTGGCCCGGAGATACACCCGCGGAAAAGATGAAGGACTTTGCTTTTCATCTTGAAGAAGGTCACCGCAAAGCGGAGGACCCCGCCGGAGCATATCCGAAGGTGATCTCCGAGGCTGTTCAGGCGGTCGAATGTACATGGGTCGATACTCTTGACGGAGCGCAGGACGATATGCCCCTTGCAGAGAACGCCGATCATTATGAGCTTGAGAAATATCATGACTTCAACGGCATAACATCGCCTTACGGAGCGCATTTTGTCCTTAAAATAGAAAAGATACTGATGAAGCAGAAATATCGTGACGCTGTCGTAAACGGCGTAAGACCGGCCGATTTCCCGCCGCTTCCGGTGGATTACGGTTACAGGGATTCAAAGAATTTCTGGTATCACAAACATTCCAGGATGATACCGGAACTCCTGCCTCAGCGACAGACCACGCTATCGTCCGTGCGTTATGCCGCCGATCGGCTTCAGACTGATGTCACATTTACAGATGCGGCTCTCGAAAGGATCGCGAATGTCCCGCGCATCTTCCTGCCGACAGTTCTCAAAGGCTGTGTGAAGTGGGCTGAAGAAAACAATGTCAAAGTCATTGATGTTAAAGAAATGGAGATCATCAACGACAAAAGATCGAAAGAAAAATCATAATACTACATACCGAAAGAAGGAATTGCCATGAAAGTCGTACTTGCCGGCGCTTTTGGAAATCTCGGCTTTGAGATACTGAAAGAGCTTGTCGGAAAGGGTCATGAGGTCGTTGCTGCAGATCTCAAAGAAAAAGAGAACAACGGACTTGAAGGAAAATATACGTTCCGTCATATCGACGCCCTGAAAAAAGAATCTTTCAAGGGACTCTGCAAAGGCGCGCAGATAGTTATCACTACCATGGGACTGACCGGCGCTTCTACCACAGTAAACAATTATGATATAGACTACAAGGGGAATATGTACCTTTATGCGGCAGCAAAAGCCGCAGGCGTTGAGAAATTCAACTACATCTCTGTCATAGCCTGCCGGGAGCCCGGTGCCGAGAAGATACCGATGCTCCATGCAAAGGCGCTTGCAGAGGAAAAGATAATGAGCCTTCCGATGGATTATGTCATATATCGTCCGACCGGTTATTTCTACGATATCGCAAAGGTGTTCAAGCCTTATGTGGACAGCGGCGAGATGCGTCTGCTGAAAGGCTGCCACGGAATAAAGGCGAATGTCGTGGACTGCCCGGATTTTGCGGAATTCATCGTAGAGCACATGGAAGACAAGAACCGGATATTTGAGGTCGGAGGCAAGGAGACATATACCTACGAGCAGATGGCACGCATGTGCTTTGAAGCGGCAGGGAAACCACTGAAGATCAAGGACAGCCCCGCCTGGATGTTCGGGATCCTCGCAAATCTTCCGAAGATTAAAAAAGCGGGAAAGCACGATATCATACTGTTTTCAAAATGGACGCTCTCTCACGATCTTGTGGGAAAGGATATAGCAGGTGACAGTTCGTTCGCGGATTATATCAGGGAGTATTTCGGTCACTGATAAACATTATACGATTGACAGCCCTCTGTCTGAAAGAGGTTATTTATGAATTTCCAGTCTTTTGCTGACAGCATACCGATGGCAGCTTGTATTGTCTCTGTGGAAAAGCTTGCAGGGGATGATTACGGAAAGGTCCGTATAGTGAACGGGAACCGTTTATACATAGATAGCATCGAGCGTCCGCCGGAGAATATGACAATGCTGACTAAGAAATTCGTACCCGACAGCGAATACACCAGTTATCTGACCCGTGATCTGAATTTTGAAGATGCCTGCTATAACGCGGCAGTGAGAAAGAAATGTATACATTCATACGCGCATCCCGCACGGTTCGACATCTGGTTCAATATGACATTTCTGCCGCTTTATCCGGATGACGGGGATATCTGTTACTGTATGTACATTATGGAAGCCAGCTTCAAACCGGATGCCAAAAGGCTTTCCACTATTTCGGCGGACATCGCGTCGTCGGTGCTGGAGACCTGTATCAAGCTGCGCAGTCCGGGAGATTTCCGGGAGACCATGTCATCTATATGCAAGGATATCCGCAAGCTATGTGATTCCGAGTATTGCTGCATTCTGCTTATGGATACAGAAAAACGGAAATGCTCGGTGCTTTGTGAAGCATTTTCACAGGACAGCCGGCTCCTGCCTATGGAGACTTATGTCAATGACGAGTTCTATGACATCGCGGATTCGTGGAAGGACACGATCTCCGGCAGCAACTGCCTTATCGTCAAGAACGAGCACGATATGGCCGTTGTCAGAGAAAGAAACCCGGAATGGCACGCGTCCATTACAGCTGCGGGCGGAAAAACGATCGTGCTTTTCCCGCTGGAATTCAAGGGGGAGCTTCTCGGTTATATCTGGACGCTGAATTTCAGCGCTGATTCCGCCGAAACGATCAAGGAAACGCTTGAGCTGACCACTTTTATCCTTGCATCCGAGCTGTACAGCTATCGGCTTATCGACAAGCTGCACGTTCTCAGTTCTACGGATATGCTCACCGGAGTGATGAACCGCAACGAAATGAACAATTTCGTTGACAGCCTCGCGGTCAGCGCTTCCGGAAAGACTGCGGGAATTGTTTTCGCGGATCTTAACGGGCTCAAAGCAGTCAATGATAACGGTGGCCACGAAGCCGGTGATGCACTGCTGAAAAATGCTGCCAATGCTCTTCGTGATGTGTTTGCAGTTCACGAGATATTCCGCGCCGGCGGTGACGAGTTTGTGGCTATCATGACCGATATATCGGAGGATGAATTACAGGAAAAAGCCGCAAAGCTGCGGGCTGCCGCCGGAAAATATCCGGATCTTGTCTTCGCGGTAGGTGTGGGGTTTGCGGATAACGTAACAGAAGTCCGTCAGGCGCTGTGTATTGCCGATGAGCATATGTATGATGACAAGAAGCGGTATTATGAGCAGCATCCGGAGAAAAAGCGCGGAGCCCGTGCAATTCAGTTTTTTCCTCACTGACTTACGACCTGAAGATATGGTGAAACTATGAATTACAGGAACGACAGATACGGAAACAAAATATCCATACTTGGTTTCGGCTGTATGAGATTTACAAAAAGCGGCGGCAGAATAGATGTCGATAAAGCCGGAAAAGAAATAATGGAGGCTTACAGGCAGGGCATAAACTACTACGACACCGCTTATCTCTATCCAGGCAGCGAAGCCGCGCTGGGTGAAATACTCGAAAGAAACGGTATCAGAGACAAAGTCAATATCGCGACCAAGCTTCCGCAATATATGGTTAACAGCAGACAGGCGATAGACAAGTATTTTGACGAAGAACTGTCGCGGCTCCGCACAGACCGTATCGACTATTATCTGATGCACCACGTTACCGATATCGTACAGTGGGAGAAGCTGAAAAAATTCGGAATCACAGAATGGATAAAAGCAAAAAAAGAAAGCGGACAGATTCGCAATATCGGCTTTTCGTATCACGGCAACACCGAAAACTTCCTGAAAGTCCTGAATGATTATGACTGGGATTTCTGTCAGATACAGTACAATTACCTCGATGTCACTACACAGGCCGGAGTTGAGGGCCTGAAAGCGGCTGCGGCAAAGGGCATCCCCGTAGTGATAATGGAGCCACTGCGCGGCGGCAAACTTGTTGACCTGCTGCCGGCGGACGCGAAGGAACTGATAAAGAACAGCGGCCTGGGCTATACCCCGGCAGAGCTTGCGTTCCGCTGGCTATGGGATCAGCCCGAAGTAACCTGCGTCCTTTCGGGAATGAATTCGCTGGATATGGTTAAGGAAAACTGTAAAAATGCGTCCGAGGCGCAGGCGGGGGATTTCACCGACGAGCATTTTGCGCTTATAGACAAAGTGACCGATTGCATAAAACGCACTATGAAAGTCGGCTGTACGGGCTGTGCGTATTGTATGCCGTGTCCGCAGGGCGTGGATATTCCCGCGATATTCCGCTGTTACAACCGTATGTACTCCGAAAAAAAGGGGGGGGGCAGGTTTGAATATGTTCAGACTGTTGCCCTTCAAAAGGAAAAGACGTTCGCGACACAATGCATCGGGTGCGGCAAGTGCGAAAAGCATTGCCCGCAGAGTATAAAAATACGCGAGGAACTGAAAAAAGCGGACAAAGAACTTCGTCCGCTGTTTACTAAGATACAGATCGCCGCGATGCGTGCGTTCATGCTGAAAAAATGAGAAAAAGGGTATAAATAATCCGGCCGCCGGTATACAGGAAGGACGCAGAGATGCCTTCCTGTATACCGGCGGCTGTTTTTTCGAGAAAAATATAACGTGTCTTTCAGTATTCAGCTTCGGCTGACGAAGCAAGATGTGCATCAAGACACTCCTGAATATCGTGCAGAAGCTCGTTTATACCTGCGTGCTCCATTTCTGCTTTCATCTTCGGAATGACTTCGTCAGGGTCTGATGTCCCTGTACGCAGATCGGTGGCGTAATTGGAATAAATTGCGGTCAGAGCGGCGATAATGTCTTCCTTCCGTTTCTGGTCATAGACAAAACCGTCTGTTCTGCTTCTGATTCCATATTCCTTATATCCTTCATACACCTTTCTCCACTGGTCGGGATCGGCTGGAAATGTCCTTGATACGGACTCGACAGACGCGTTCACTACCGAGCCGGTCTGATAGAGCGCCATGGTATATCTGTCATTGCCGGTCTTTGTGCGCAGGACAGAACCGTTTTCGAGATAATCGAAATGCTTGCTCTCGATGCCGTAAGCAAGTATGTCCCGGAATTTCCTGTCGGTGTTGAGAAGCTCGATGTATTTCAGCGCCGCTTTTGCCTTTTCTTCCGTGCAGGCCGCACATACCGCGGTCATAGCGCCCTGCTCGGTAGCGCGGGAGATATACGGTCCGTCATATATGGATGTCTTTACGTTGAAGCCCCATGTTTCCGGATTTGAATAACCCTGATATCCGCGCCATGCCACACCGAGGCGTACCGGTATATCTTTGTTTGATGTGGTGGATTCCACTGCGGAAGCGTCCGGTTCGATATAGCCGAGAGTGTACCATTTATGGAGCAGACGATAGCGGTCAAGAAGCTCTTCACACTCCCACAGCGGCATTACCTGCGGCTTTTCACAGTCGTATGGTATAAAGATGAACGTGCCTATGACGCGCTCAAGGAAATTCGTCATTCCCGGCATACCGGATTTGTCCATCGCGAGCGGATATTTATGCGGATAATCGGCTTTGTACGCGGCAAGGAACGGTTCGATGTCCGCAAAGCTCATGAACTCGGGTATTTCCATTCCTTTTTTGCCCTCGAAGTAGTCGGAATTCAGTCTGTACATCATCTCCGTGCCCATATCCTTCAGCGTAGGAACGCCGTACAGCCTTCCGCCAAGCTCTGCGGATTCCCAGTAATCGCCGATCGTTTCGTAAAGAGCCGGGGTTTCAGTCTTTACAAGGTCGGTTATGTCGTAGTAGAGTCCTTTTGCGGCATTGGTATCGTATTTGTTGAGCCATTCGCAGGTATAGATCATATCGTAATACTCACCCGATGCCATAATAAGATTGAGCATTTCCGAGGGCTGGACCTCAAGATCTACCGTAACGCCTATTTTTTCCGCCGAATACGCGTTGGCGGCCGCAATGACCTCTTTCAGATCCGCAGGCACAGCGGTGCTGTATGTCACCCAGCGCAGTCTGACCGTACCGTCGTCATTCCTTGCTTCACAGCCCGAGGGTATCATGACTGCGGACATGATAAGCGCTGCCGATGCAAGCATAGCGGCAGCCTTTTTTATAAAGCCTTTCATTATCACACCTCTTTTACACAGGATAATGCGTTCTGTATCATTCTTTTACTGCGCCGACTGTCATGCCGGTTTTCAGGAATCTCTGGAAAAACGGGAAGAGCACGATTATCGGAAGAACAGTCACGACAACGAGTGCCATACGCATCGTCATGCCCGGGACAGTGGTCATCTCCATTCCCGAGACATTAGCGGCGTCGCGTGTCATAGCCTGTACAGTGCGCTCTATGTTCACAAGGACATATTGCAGCGGATAAAGCTCGCTGTGATTCGAGGCGATATAGATCAGCGCCGGATACCAGCTGTTCCAGTATCCGAATATCTGAAAGACCGCGACACTCATAACGACAGGTCTGCATATCGGGAGAACGATGCTGACAAGGCTCCTCAGAGGCGAGACTCCTTCGAGCTTCCCGGCTTCTATCAGTGAATCGGGAATGTTCGTGCGGAAGTAGTTGCGCAGTATCATAATGTACCACGTCGAGCACATTCCGGGCAGTATGAGCGCAAGATATGTGTTCTTGAGATGAAGTATCTGTGTGTTCACCATATATGACGATACAAGCCCGCCGGAGAAAAGCATCGGCAGAAGCAGGAATACCGTCAGCAGTTTCCCCCAGCGGAATTCCTTCCGTGAGAGGGCGTATGCGCAGGGACACATTACCGCAAGTCCGAGTACAGTTCCGGAACAGGTAACTATCACGGAATTCAGTATTGCCCTCGGAAGGGTATCTCCAGAAGTGAAAAGATATGTGAATGCGTCAAAGGAAAATTCCTGCGGGATATACCGGTATCCGTACATTTCTATGCTTTCTTCCGAGGACAGGGAAGCTGCAATTATGAGTACCACAGGCATCAGCGCAAGCACTGTTACGGCAGTGAAGAACGCTGTGACGATAATATTCGCGGTCCTGCCGAGGGAGCTGTCCTGCGGTCTGACATATGATCCGTGTTTCTGTTTCATATTATCCCTCCTCAGACGAGCGCACTGTCACGGTCAATTTTGCGGGTGATGAGATTGGCGATCACAAGCAGTATGCAGCCGACTCCGCTCTGGAGAAATGCCGCTGCCGATGAAAAACTGAAATTCGCCTGGAGCATGAGCGATTTATACACATATACATCAAGGGTCTGGGTTACGCTCTGGAGCGCTCCGGAATCCAGAGGAACCTGATAGAACAGTCCGAAGTCGCTGTTGAGTATGCTTCCGACACCGAGAATGAACAGTGTAGCGATAGTTGTCCGGAGATGCGGCAGAGTGACATGGCGGACTCTCTGAAAGAAATTTGCCCCGTCAAGTGCGGCGGCTTCGTAAAGGCTTCTGTCGATCGCGTTGACGGAGCAGAGATATATCACCATAGTGTAGCCGCTGGTTTTCCATATCCCGAGAGATATGAGTATGCCGCGCCAGTATTCGGGTGACTGGTACCACTGTACCGGGTCGGCTCCGAACATTTTCAGGAGCCCGTTTATCTGTCCGACATCGGTAGCGAGCAGTCCGTAGATGCAGTAGCCCACGACTACCCATGAAATGAAGTACGGAAGTACGAGCGCCATCTGCACGACGCCGGTGAATTTCTTCTGATGCACCTCGGCGAGCAGTACCGCGAGAGTCACAGGTATTACTATGCCGGCGACGAGAAAGATGATGTTGTAGAAAAGTGTGTTGAAAAGGACATCCATATATTGCGGATTCCTGAAGAGATATGAGAAATTCCGCAGACCTACCCACGGGCTGTTCACAAACAGGTTTTCAAACAGTGATTCGCCCGGAACAGGGGTGAAATCCTTGAACGCGAAGAATATTCCGAACAGCGGCAGGTAACAGAAAAGTGCATACCAGATCACTGTCGGAATGGTCATGAGCGTGAGCTGAATGTTCTCTTTCCGTGACATACGCGACAGCGAACCATGCGATTTTTTTGCCATAAGTGTTCATTTCCTTTCGTATCTGAGTATATGACGGGATAATAATACAATTATAACACGGATCCGCAGAATTTGCAATATCCGTTTCCGCCGGAGTATCCGCACCGGCTGTGCGGAAAGGATTCAGAATGACCGTTTTCTGAATGCGGCAGGTGAAATGCCTGTGTATTTTTTGAAGATCGTGCTGAAATAGCACGGATCGCGGAACCCGCAGGCTTCTGCTATTTCCGCTGCCGACAATTTGTTTTCGTTCAGGAGTCTCTTCGCTTCATCTATCCGTCTTCCGGTAAGATAATCGCTGGGGCGCATATTCATCGCGCTGCGGAACAAGCGGCAGAAATGCTGGTGCGTAACGCCTGTGAGCTGCGCGAGATAAGTCATGGGGATATCCTCGGCATAGTTGTCGTACATATATTTCAGCGCGGGCAGCAGCAGCGAGAGATGTCTGCTCTTTTTGTTGTCGGCATCCGTCGAGAACAGCCGCCGGAACCCGATGATATAGTCATAGACAAGCCCGGAGCAGGTGTACCCGCTGTACAGTATATCGGTTTTCTGCGACATGAGCATTCTGCCGAATATTTCTTCCATGTATGCGGTATCGTCTGCTTCCGCGACTATTATTCCGGTCATTCCGAGCGCGGTAAGGGTGTTGTCACAGCCGTTGCCTTCAAATGCTATCCAGTTCACTTCCCATTGTCTGCCGGTGGGAAAATATCCGTGGGGGATCGTTCTGGGGAGGAATACGAATGTGCCTTTGTGAAGCTCCTCGTTCCTGCCGTCGTATTCAAGCACGCCTTCGCCGTCGGCACAATACAGAATCTGATGCCAGCGGTAGCCTTCGGGACGTGAAACGCGGTTCTGATAGCGGCTCCCGCCTATGCCGGTGAGCAGAAACGGCAGTCCCGCAAGTTCGGGATTATATGGGTATATACTTTGCTCTATTTTCAAAATTTTCACCTCTGCTTCATTATAAACGAAAAGCAGAACTATGTCAAGGTGAATTTTAACGGATCCTTATCCGGATTGAAAATTAAGGCTATAAAGATAAAACTTTCAAAATCTGAACATTTCGGACTGCTGATAATTTCAAATTCTTATATTGAAAATCTGAACATCCGGTGGTATGATATAAGTATAGGTTCACAATGAAGACAGGGAGGACATTATATGAATAAAAATATACCCGCGGCAATAATCCTTGCCGCAGCTGTTGTTCTGTCGTCAGCCTGCGGTACGGGCACCGTACAGCAGACAGAAACCGCTGAAAGTACATCTGCCGCGCAGACGGCAGGAACTTCGGCAATTATGTCGGAAGACGATACACAGGCAATGGAAGAAGCCCGGCCTGAGGGAATGCCCGAAAAAACGCAGAGAGTGTACGACTATATCTGCGGCAGTTTCGGAAAACAGATGCTGAGCTGTCAGCAGGAATCGACGTGGATGGGCTCGCCGGACTATGAAATGGATTATATCATGGACAGCACCGGAAAACTTCCCGCAATGCGCGGACTTGATTTTATGAACAATGATTTTGCGGGAGTCGTGAAACGTTCGGAGGAATGGGACGCGAAAGGCGGCCTTGTGACGATCTGCTGGCATACCGGAGTTAACGGCAGCGGCTATCAGGAAAGCCTTGACGACGACCCGGACTTCGACAGGCTGCTCACAGAGGGTACGGACGAGTACAACGCAATGATGAAGAGCTGGGATGATGCCGCGAAAGCATTGCAGAAACTGCGCGACGCAGATGTTCCCGTGCTGTGGAGACCCTTCCATGAATTTGACGGACAGTGGTTCTGGTGGGGCAAGGGAGGAGCCGATAATTTTATAAAGCTGTGGCGCCTCATGCACGATAAATTCACCGGAGAATACGGACTGAACAATCTTATATGGGTGCTGGGATATTCCGGCGAGGTAAAAGACGGCTGGTACCCGGGAGACGAATATGTCGATATCATAGGCTCCGATACTTATGATAACAGCACGAACAAAGCAGCATGGGAAAAGCTGACAAAGGTAGCCGACAAGCCCATGGCATTCCATGAATGCGGTAAAGTCCCGCCGATAAGCCGGTTCGAGAAAGACGGAGATCTTTGGTCATGGTTCATGATCTGGCATACCGATTATATCAAGGCCAATTCTCCGAAAAATCTTACTGCCGTATATACTTCCGACAAGGTAATTACCCTTG
>JAEEJW010000234.1 GCA_016282095.1 Ruminiclostridium sp.
AGATACTGTCTGCTCTTGCCGTACCCGCGGATATGGTGTTTTCTTACGAGGATCGCACTCTGCACATCAACGGTTATGTTTTTGACGGAAACTGCCTTGATGTAATCTACGATGTGACTTACTCCGATAAGACCGCGGATGAAGACGACGGCTCCGAGTTCGTTTTCTGTTGTGAGGACTCGCAGACAGCGGTATTCAGTCGCCGGTACATTCTTGCAGCCAAAGGAAACACCGCTTACTGCCGCAGCCGGAACTATCTTGACCTTCCCGAAAGCATCGGAGCAGTCGAAATACTTGTTAGCCTTACCGAAAACAACTCGGATGAGATACCCACGGAAAGCTTTTCGGTAAAAGTTCCCGAGAATGCACAGATCATAAGGCTCGGCGAGCGGATGATTTTTGAGAACGAGAACGGTGACGTATATCTGAAAAGGCTTGTGTTATCACCCCTCGGAGCGTTTATGGAGCTTTCGGAAAGCATTGAGTACATCTCAAATTTCGATCACAATGCGTACCCGGTCTATGTGACCTACAAGGACGGCACTGTCATAGACCTTTCCGATTACACTGGCAACTTCGAAGGCGGAGCCGGGTATATGACCGAGGACGGAAGAATAGTTACCGATTATATAATCGGTCAGAACCTGAATATCTTTGATATCGGACAGATAAGCTCGATACAGATATTCAACGAGATAATTAATCTGCAGTAAGAAAGGAAGTCTATTATGAGAAACTATGGATTGAATCGTTCGTCAATGAGCCGCTACATGAGCCGCAGCAGCTTTAAACGCAGCTCTATCGGCAGAAGAAATACCTATAAGGTCAGCAACAGCACATTCAAGTCATATCTTGCGAAGGCAAAGAAGATAGCCGAGGAGATCGAGACTGAAAAAAGTTCTGACACATCACAAACGGCGCGCACAAAGGTAAAAACATATTCTGCGACCGGGAGCAGCTTCAATAACGGTATAAAGGAAATGTCGGAGAGCACCGGGAACATCAACTCCATTCTTAGCAAGGACGAGCCCGAGCTTGAAAAAGCCTACGACGAGGCGGTAAAGTTCGCAGACGGTTATAACGATATGCTGTCGGCTGTACACGGAGCGTCCGGCAGTTCGATAGCGTCCAAAGCACGGTATATCACCGACCTTACGAACATTTTCTCCCGTGCTCTCGGTAATATTGGTATCAGCACGGATAAATACGGTAATCTATGTGTTGACAAAGAGAAGTTCCTTAAGGCAGATATAAAGGATATTGAGAAAATATTTGACGGGAAAACCTCGTTTGCGAGTCTTATAAAGGAACAGACCGACAGCATTTCCGTCCTGTCCGCAATGAGCGCGGAAACATATTCCGGCAGCGGTACATCAGCTTATACATCTGCAATGAGCGGGTCGATATTCAGTAAACTGTTATGATGAAATGAGAGACTCAGTTTTTTTGAACTCCTTGACCGTCATTTCAAGGCTGAACAGCAGCGTGAAGTTGAGAACGATGATGATCTCGGCAGTTCGTCACTCATGGTTGCGGCTATTGCAGAAAAAAGCTGCAAGTAAGTCGAGTGAGGCTTCAACCTTGGCAGTATTATAAACACATACAGGCGCACAGGCTTCGGCTCGTGCGTTTTTCTATTGAAAAGTATATTATAATATGTTATAATTTAGTGAGAAGAAAAAGCTGTTGTTAATACCGCACTATTGCGCAACTTGTTATTTGTCGGATTTTAACAAATTTGAAAATATTGCAAAAAATACGGTAACATTTGCCCGTTTCATTCGTTATTATTAGTAGAAGCATCTATAGCTGCGGATCCGGAGGAGCAAGTAATGCTTTCATTATATCTTTCAATAGTCGAGACCGAGGAACAACGAAGTTTCGTCGAACAACTGTACTATGAGTATGAGCAGCTCATGTACCGTACCGCGTTCAATGTATTACATAACGCTAAGGACGCGGAGGACTCAGTGCAAGAGGCGTTTGTGCGCATTATCACCAATCTCGGGAAGGTGAGCAGTATTGAGCCTGCAAAGCGCGGGAGCTATATTGTTATCATGACGAAAAATATAGCGATAGACCTGTATCGCAGGAACAAGAAGATGGTCGATGCGGACGAGCTTTCCGAAGTTATACCCGATACGGAGCACGATGTTGAAAGAGAGGTTTTCGGCAAATATGGCTGTGAAGAGCTTAATGAGGCGCTGTCAAGGCTTCCCGATGCGCAGCGGGAGGTACTGATAATGCGATATTTTCATAACGAGAGCATAGAGAATATCGCGGAATCGCTCAGTATAAGCTCGGAAGCAGTCAGAGTTCGGCTGCACAGGGCGAGAAACGCTCTGTACGGCTTGTTAAAGGATGACGAGAATGATACATGACAGATTTTATGAAGCACTGGCAATGCAGGCTGCTGCGATCGAAGCGGCTGTACCGGAAATGCCGGAGCACAGGTTTTCACTGCGCTATAAACGGAAGAAAAAGGCGCTGATAAAGGCGTATGAGAAGTCGATATTGCGTAACGAGAATGTTTTCGAGGCATTTCGCAGGCTGAGACTAAGGCAGAAAATACGGGTGGCGTTTCTAATAGTGCTGTCTGTGCTGATTCTGACAGGTGCGGGCGTGTATATAACACATCATTTCGGCGGTCTTACAGCCAAGCAATACGATACCCATACGATGATGTACGTTGAGGATCCGGACGCACCGGATACGCTTCTTGAACATTTCAGAATAACATACGATCTGACCGGATTATCAAAAGAAGTGGTGGACGATGATGAATATCAGTATTGGGAAATATGGGAGGATAATGAACGACATGTAAGTTTCTCGTATCAGACAAAACACGGAATTGGCATGCGAATGAACACCGAGGGCAGCATCGTAAAGTATGTTGATATAAACGGATATGAAGCTTTTTATTATATCGCTCATGACACGGTGCATTGCCTTACATGGGATAATGGGGATTATCTATTCTCGTTCGATTTCGCGGGGATAGACTATGAAACGGGAATTGAAATAGCGAAGTCGATCATAAAAGAATGATGAAATTATGAAATATTCGGGATATAGAATTGACTTGTAAATACTGATCTGTCTTAGAAAAAACAATCGAGTGAGGAGAAAACGACATGATGAAAAATCCTTTAGCTGCAGGTTTCTTTAAAAAACTTATTTTCTTTGCTACACTCGTACTCTGTACTATACTGACAGGGTGCTCCGAAAATTCTCAGAATTCTCTTATTAATGTCACTCAGGTGAGAGATATATCCGCCGGACAGGACGCGTCATATATATCCGTATCGGATATACTTGAAGATGTTACAGATGAGCTTATGGTTCCGGATAACCGTATCATTGTTAAATATGAACCGAAAACAGGCTACAGTATTATCACAGAAGAGGAATACACTTCATTAAACAATTACATACAGGTGCTGGAAGCGCTGTCGCCCGACAAATACGACGAAGCAATGAAGAAGATATTTCCCACATATGAGGAATATCGGGATTTTATGTATGAGATTTACCAGGTAGAAGACCCGGAAAAATATAACGGTACTGACCCGCGTGCGGTGTTCTATTATATCGGCTATGACTGTGCAGAAAGCGATGATGTGTCAATGTCACGTCAAGCTCTTCAAAGGGGTGTTAGGGCACTGTTCGGAGAGGACAGCGATTTTCCGGTACCGGACAAGATTCTTGAAAACTACGGAAACGGATTTCCTTTTACCGTTGATATAACCTATAGAGGAGAGGACAGCGTTAATGTATGGGGCTGGGCAAGAGGCTGGGGCAGCATAGTTGATAAGGAACAGGATATCAGCCTCGATATATCATAAAGCATAGTTCTCTGTAAAAAACGAGGAGAAAAGTAATGAGAGAAATTAAACTTACTGCTTTGTCGGCACTTGCTGCCGTTGTATTGTTATCCTCCTGCAGCGTGGTAAGCTACTCAAATGGTTTCCCGGCACAGACAAACCCGTCTATGGAGCAGTTCAGAAACGGTTACGGCGGGTATGTGGTGGATGTTGAGCCGGAACAGGATTACAGCAGCATTACTGCGTTTACCGATAAAGAGGTATACGCGCTTGATTTCAACAAGATAACGGTTACTGTCAAAAACGAAAACGCGGGGAAGGGCTTTTATTTCTTCAGCATACCGATCGTTGAGTATAACGATAACGGAAAATGGGTACGGCTCAATTACTCTCCAAAAAGCTATGAGATACCGGAACAATGGGCGTTCTGCGGCATCGAAAACGCTCCCGAAAAACAATTTAGCACGGTAATGTCGATATTCCGCGATATGCTTGAGGGTAGTTGGAAAACAGGAGAATACCGCGCGGTGGTTTTCGCGGGAAAGGAGACAGTTTATGCTCCCTTCAGTATAAGCGAATAGGAGGATCATAAATACGGGAATGTTCTTTTCAAATCTGCACATAAAGAAAACCGACAGCTTTACAATCAACGAGCTTTCGGCAATGATGATTGCGGAGATGCAGGCGAAAGGTTATACAAGAGTACTCTTCCTTGGAAGTGTATGCTTTATAGGTCATGCCGATATGTATAAAACGTTTAAATCAGAATCGAAAAATAAACCAAATAGAAAGTACCTAATATTTACTATTAAGACCGTTTACAGTAATGGGACAGATAGACTGACATTAAGGCAGAGTGTGAAGAAAGAATATAAAGCTGACATAGATACAGAGAACAATGAAGCGCATCCGGTTTACGTCGGTGATTATCTCGGCTTTTTGATTGAATATGATGGATATTCTTTCTTAGAGTGGGAAACAGACTTATATGTTTTCTCTTTAAATGGCTGTTTTGGTAAAGCTGAACTAATATCTATAGCCGAAACTGTGAAATAGCTACAAATTTATAGCTTTTATGCATCCTTTCTACAGGAAATTAGATTATATTTATAAAAGCGTTCAAAAGCTTTCTGATTTGTAAAACAGGAGGTAAAAAACTATGAGAAAGATTACTTCGATACTTGCCGCAGCAATGATAGCAATGTCAATGACGGCGGCAACAGGCGTAAGCGCTTCAGCTGAAACACTGGATACTCCGGTAGAAGAGATTGACATGAAAATGAAAAAATTTGCTTTGATTATTATATCAATAGTTTTGTCTGTTATACTGCTTAACGTGCCAATGAAAGCTGTTTATCTTAGCGATATCCCAACAATGAACGAACAGTCATTTCAAGGGATACAAGTACTTGAAAAAAATATCCGATTGAAGACACATCTTGATGTTAAAGATGATATTCTTGTAATTCCGACAGGTAAAAGAATAATCATTGATTCAGGGTCGTTAAACATTTATAGCGGAGTTTTCGTTGAGCAAGGAGGATCTATAATAATAAAAAAAGGAAATCTGCATATTTTTGAGCAAGGTAAACTGTTTTCTGAAGGTACTATAAGCGTCGGCAGTAAGGGCTCACTATATATGGAAAGTAACTCTATTCTTTTTTGTGGAATCGAATCAGTGCTTAAAATTAACGGAACATCCAAATTAAGTGAAGTATCAAGTTCTTTTTGCCTTGGAGAATATATAGGTGAAGAATATTCTATCGCAACAAATTTACTTGCAGCGGTTAAGTACAATTACATCAGTTTTGATTCGTTGAAAACAACTGGTTACAGTTACTGTTTTACTGATGAAGCAAAAAAGATGTTACCTGATCTCGAAATCGATACAGATCAAGACGGGCGTGGAGGGTCAATCCCAACTATTATTATTTTCTTCTTTGATAATGGACAAACAGTAAATTGTCAAGTGTGTAATGGTTATTATGCTATCGAAGGAATTTATTTTAAAAACTCCACAAATATAACCTTATATGACGGATGAGGCGGAAGTAAATCAAAATAACCAAAAGCACTAATTATATTGTCATCTCGGCACCGCGGCGATGAGCTCTGTAAAGCTGAAAAGGAACTCTATCCCCGCGCTTTTCAGCACAGAAGGAACTATCAGTATTGCAGCACAAGCACCGAAGGACACCATATCGTTCGGACATACCTTGCTTATGCCCATAATGGCAAGTCCAACAGCTGCAGCGAGCAGCGCCCGAACAATGTACATAATCACGAGATACTCCTGTATCGTGAACGAGAACGGTACTGTTCGCAACATTACGATACTCTGACAGCTTGCCTCGATATTGTTAAGCCCCATAGATTCCGAAATCATATTAAGCTGTGCAAGGTTGATGAATGCAGAAAGCATAAAGGAGACAACCACTATCAGTATTGCTTTATCTGCAAGCGCCCGTGCCCTCCCGCGTTTCGAGCTCCTGAGCGTGAATGTCATATTGCTTTGCTTTTCGTAGGACATTATCCCGCCGAAGGTGCCTATCAGCGCGATCAGTATATACAGGCTGTTTCGCTGAGCGGTACCGTTCCGACTGTTGAACAGAAGTTCATAGACATCCTGCTTGATTATTTCGACCGAAAAACCGCTATTCTGCGTATATGCGTAGCAATCCTCGGCGCGCTCCTTGAATATTTCCGTAAGGTGCAACTGATAAGCCGCCTCCTGCCACCTTTTGTACAGAGAAAAATAGTCCTCCGGAGACTGCCCGGCCTCTATACGCGCTTCTATCTCAGCAGTTAGCTCCGCAATCTGCGCATTTAGTTTGTCGTAGTCGTCTGTCACGCGTCCGACAAGCTCCGCGTCAACGATGCCGCTGTATTTCTTGTACATCTTCTCGAAATCACGGTCGGTAAATCCCACATAGCGGTACTGATTCAGTGAGTATATCGACAGGAATAACGCAGCCACGATAATAACAAGTCCTTTTCGGTTGATAAGGACTTTTTTCGTTTCCCACATAAAGAGAGAAAGCTGCGGCATTTTTGCGCTCATTTTAGCCCCGAGCTTCGACAGCAGACCAATCTCCGTAACAGTTGCGGGAGTGCGGCGTGAGGCGATAAACAACGATACCGCCGACAGAATTACCGCAAGGATTGCCATGACCGCAACACACGCGCCGAGAAAATACACCGGCGTTCCGAAGATATTTAGGTTGCAGTAATTCTTGAAGAACACATCGTTTTTCAGAAGTGCGAACACATTCAAAAATTTCAGCGTATTCAGCTGATCCGTCGGTATTATCAGCGCATTGAGCAGGTATTCCACGGCGAATATCACCGATGAAAATACCACGCTGGGAATCGTGTCGAACAATGCAGAAAGTATGTAAACCACAATTCCGACAATCGCAGCGGAAAACGCCTTAAGTGCAGCCGAAGCAACGATATATCCTGCTATCGTGAGCTCATACGGACACAGCTTGAACTCTGGTATCGACTGCAAAGCGCGGGACATTCCCGCGTCTCCGAAAATCGCTGTTCCGGTAAGTATCGTCGAGAGCGAAAACGCCGCGCCTGCGATTACTGCTGCAATAAAGATAATCAACAGACGATAAACGCCGAGCGGGAGCCGCCCTTTTTTCGCACACTTCACCATTCCCGAAATGCCCTTTCTGCGCTCGTCAGAAAAGCTCACCACACCGAAAAGGACTACCGCCGCAAGCAGAAAATCGGAGGTTATGTAGTTGGAATACGCGACGATCCCGCGATTTTCACCATATTCAACGGTAATGCAAAGTCGTGAGTAATCTTCCGCTGTCTTGGTAATATTCGCTTGTGAAAAGCTGTCCTGCTTGCGGAGTATCGAAATAGCGGAATAGCTGTCGGCGTTGTCGGAAACGAAGGCAAGGAACGCGGGATAACTTTCGAGATATGCCGTCAGCTCGTCGCCTTCCAAGGTGATCTGCCTGCCGTCCGAACATTCAAGCGCGAAAAATACACAGTTCATCACGACCGCCAGCACGAACAGTATCAGCATCTTGCGCGACAGCAGAACACGCTTTATTTCAGCCATTCTCCGCACCCCCGTGACTGTCTGAATACCATAGGTAAACATCTTCGAGATCGGTGTCGCGACTGTCCTTACCGGACTTCTCCGCTATGTCATTTACAAGCACGGACGGCGCACCCGAGGTGACTATTTTCCCGTGCTTCATTACAATGACTTCCCGCGATATTGATTCGATATCGCTGACGATGTGTGTAGCGAGCAGGACTGTTCTGCTTTCCGCTATCTCGGAAATGTAATTACGGAGGCGTATGCGTTCCTCCGGGTCAAGTCCTGCTGTCGGCTCGTCGAGTATCAGTATCTCCGGCTCGTCGAGCATTGCCGCCGCGAGAAGCACGCGCTGCCGCATACCGCCGGAGAAGCTGCCGAGCCGCTTGTGCGCGTTTTTCAGCAAGCCTACTTTTTCCAGAAAAAACTCGGTCTGCTGCTTGCACTCCCTGTGCTTCATTCCCTTCAGAGCGCCGATGTAATGCAGGAACGCTCGCGCCGAGAAGTCCTCGTACATTCCCTGCAGCTGCGGTGTGTAGCCGACATTCGCACGGTACTTCACGCCGAGCTTCAGTATCTCGGTGCCGTTATATATGATCTCTCCCGACGTGCACTTTATATTATCTGTGATAAGGTTCAGAAATGTGGATTTGCCGGCTCCGTTCGCTCCGAGCAAGCCATAAACGCCCGTGTCAAAGGTGAATGTGAAGCTGTCAAGCGCGGTGAATTCGGCATACTTTTTTGTAAGCTGCTTAACTGTCAGCATTTCCCGCATCCTCCTTATCCACTATTCTGTCAAACTCAAACGCCTTGTCCCAATGCGTATTTCCTGCAACGATATCCCCGACAGGACAACTCACGACCTCATAATAGTATTGCAGATACACGGTGCCGTCAAGGATATCGAGGCTGAACTGCGGCTGCCCCTGTTCGCTTGGTATAGTGAATTCAGCGAGTTTTCTGAAATCTGATGAGAACACCGCCGCGGGATAAGCCCCCGCCTTGTCAAGTATCTCCTTCACCGCGTAAAAATAAGTCCCGTCATATTCGAGCATTCTTCCGCCGCCCTTATCCGTTTTCAGAAATTCGGACATATCGTTGTCCAAATTCGCAAATTCATGGCTTTCGGGGTCGTAGCTTATAAGCCTTGCGTCGTAGCCGTCCGAGCCGACTATGATATACTTTCCGTCGGCGGCTCTCGCGTCCTGAAAATACTGCATCGGTAACTTTTCCGAGTGCAGCTCGCCCGTGGCGATATTATAGCAGAACAGCTTCTGCACATACTTATAGCTGTCCTCGCTCTCCGGCACCGTTATCACGAAAAACAGCCTGTCGCCGCTGACATCGCCCGCGTCTATCTTTCCGTTCGTCGATACCTCGGTTATTATCCTGCTCGTGCCCGTGGTTATATCAACCTCGGCAACACCGGAACTGCTCATATCCTCGCCGCCGTCAAGCCGGTAGCACAGATACGCCTTCCCGCGGTGTATCAGCGGGTGAAAGCCGCCAACAAAGACAAGAGAGCTGTTCTCGTCCACGTCCTGCTTCGCGTATGTGCCGACCTCGGAAAGCTCGGTTCCGTCCTTCGCCGCCCGCAGCAGCTTATATTCGCGGTGGCCGGCTTCTCTGTTCCATTCGACGGCGTTCAGATACAGCTCGCCTTCGTACATTGTCATACCCGTGAGCCAGTATTTGCTGCTTGTGGCGTTGCAGAACTCATTACCGTCGTGCAGACACTCGGGACGGGCGCAGAGATATATGCTCTGTCCCGTGGCGCTGTCGTAGTATTTCAGCCTCATTCCCATGCCGCTGTAATCCTCGTAATAATACCCGCTCCCGCTCGGCATTATCGGCGGCATTATCATGCTGTTTCCCGTGTTGCCGGGAATATGGTCGCTGTGAGCCGCGGCGCAGGAGCAGAGCAGCAGGCATGCAACAATCGGTAAAATCAGTCTTTTCATATCAGTTATAACTCAAATACTCCACACCTTCAAACGTGAACAGATCGTGCCAATCGTCGGTGCCGTTCAGCAGCCCGTCAACCGAGGCGGCAATGACCTTTTCGTTGGTCTGGATATACACATTCCCGTTTACGAAATTCATAGCATACGCGCCTTTATAATCCCCGAAATGATAAGTTACCGAGCCGTAGTAGTTCCCCGTCGTATCAGCCACATAAATCACCGGATCTTGCGGGCTGAAGTAATGCGAGTAATGTAAAAAGCCGCCCGCCTTGCTTATATACAGATATTTCCCGTCATAGGTTATATCGTTGCCGTAGCCCTGCAATGGTCCCCGCATTACATCACCGTCCGAATTCTTCCATTCGATAACGGAATTTCTCAGCCCGGACAGCTCGCTCGTCTCACCGGTCGTCATGTCATATACGGCAAAACCGTTCGTCTTGCCGGAATTATCGACAAAGCTGTAATATATCTTCCCGTCGGCGACCGCGAACGACGACGCTATCGTATAAGGCCCGAGCTTATCGCATAAAGAGTTGAGCCCGCCGAAAATATCTATTCTCCGGCTTTTTCTCTCTTTTATATCATACCTGTAAATATCATAGTATGAGCTGTTTGTTTTTCCGGCGGTCTGAACATTGCTCTCATTACTGAACGCGCGGTAATAGAACGCATTTCCGTCCGCCTTAAAATCGCTGAGCATATTTTCGGTCTCTTCGCGGTATTCGATATTTCCCGTTGATATATCTATCACGGCAAACCCGTATGTCGCAATATGCTTTGCAGTAATGCCTGCAATGCTCGGATCCCACATCTCATATGGAACAAGAGCTTTTCCGCGGTGTATCACCATTCCGTTCTTTTCGCCGACCACTTGTGTGAACGACATATCCCTCTTAGCTCTTATGACTTCGGTGACCTCAGAGAGCGATGTACCGTCAAAATCGGCGGCTATCAGCTTCCAGACAAAATTTTCCTTTTCTCTTTCAACATTATCTACTGCGGAAATATATATTTTGTCATCGTAAAGGACCGTGGACATTGCTTCATACCGCTTTGTTGTCGCAGGACAGAAATCATTTCCGTCATGCAGACATTCGGGCTTTGCACAGAGATAGATTGTTTTTCCGGTAACCTTATCGTGATAGTGCAGCGAGAGCTGATCGTACATTATCGAATTGTAGTAATAACCCTCGTCGATCTCCATTATCTGATTGAAAACATTCGTGCCGATATTGCTCTGAACGCAGTCTGTCCCCGGAAGCGGGTCGCCCTCGGTCATGGGCTGAAACAATTCCTCCGTCGTTGTTTCGGAAACGTCAGAGGTTCCCGCTGTGGTGGTATTTACGGCGGCGTTGCCGGACGTTACAGGGACTTCTCCCGTCGGTGCAGGTGAATTATTGCACCCGCTTAGTGAGATCGCGGCAAGAGCCGCCGCAAGCATTATCCTTAAATGTTTTTTCATAATATCTGCTCCTTTGAGTTGTTTTCCCGGGTCAATTGCATTGTAACACACCGCGGATAAAAAGTAAACCGCTTTTGCAGAAGCGGTCGATTTTTCTACAGAAGCGGTCATTTATTCATTAAAATTTCTATTTTGAATATGTTGTTCTCGTCGGAGATCTTCACTGTCCCGGAGTATTTCTCCGCTACCTCGGAAACACGCGAAAGCCCGTAACCGTGAGAGATCTTGTCCTGCTTCGCGGTGACGATCCTACCGTTCTCTCGCGTCAGCTTTCCCGAAAAGTTGTTCTCGCACGCGATATACAGCATTTCGTGCTGCTGTCCTATCGTCAGCTTCACGGTACTGTACGGCGATGCAGCTTCAAACGCGTTATCAAGGATATTTCCGAACACCGTGCAGAGATCGTAGTCGGATATGCTGTCGGGGACGGGAGCGCTCACTTCGTTTTCGAGCGTCAGACCGAGCTCCTGTGCCTGCACGGACTTTTTGTAAAGCAGCGCATCGAGCACATCGGAGCCGGTTTTCAGCGGCTGGGCGGCAAGGTCGGTCTTTTCCGATACCTCGCTGATGTATTTCTGCGCCGCGGAGATATTCCCACTTTCGATCAGGTAGCTCACGGCAAGCAGATGATTGTTGATATCGTGGCGTATCTTGCGGGACTCCACATAACGGCGGTTGACCTCATCGTAGTAGCCGCGCTCGGCACTTTCCCGTGCTGTGCGGACATATTTTGATACTGACAGCGGTGCGAGAATAAATACAAATATGATTATAATTCCGGCAAACACCGCGAATACCGGCAAGCGCGATACTGCCGCGCCGAAGATGTTGAGATTGAGATATCGGCAGAAAAATCTCTCGAAGGTGAATAGCGAGAAGATATTTATTTCCTGTAAAACCGTACCGAAAATGCCGCTGATATGCGCGATAAATTCCAATATCGCAAGTGCTCCCGTAATCGCTGCTGCAAGTATTCTGTGCTTTTCGCGGCTCATTATCAGAAGGATTATCAGCGAAAATGTCAGCACTCCGATCAGCTTCGCACCAAGGCATACAAGCAGCACCGTGCCTGTGCTCACCGCGAACGGGCAGGAAAGAAACGGCTCATAGGACTGCACCGGGATATCGGGACTTATGTTCCCGATATAAGCCACGGTCATCGCAAAGTTTGTTACATACATTACCGACGATGTTAGCACAGTTACAACAACCGGCAGGATCAGCAGCTTTCTGTCGGACGACAGCGATGAGCGGATATTCGCCGAATAAATGAAGAAAAACGGTATAACGGCAAACACGGTCATCAGCGCAAGAAAGTCCGTAACATGGTAATTAAGCAGCGCGGAAAAAGCATTGTTAGTCGTCGGTGTCAGCGTTATCCTGTCGAGTCCGTAAAAATCTCTCTGCGTTTTGATGATATTGTTACGTATCCAAGCGTCGCCGGAGAACAGGGAAATGTCGGAAAGCTGCCCCGCGTTCTCGGCTATATTCGCTGCATAGCCGGTGTAGTCTGCGGCATAGCGCAGCTTGCCGAGAGCCGCGGCACAGATGTCCGATTCCGCTTTTGCTCGCTCAGACATTTCCTTGTAGCCGGAAACAACGTACTGCCGTGAAAATTCCTCGGTCAGCGCCTGAGCCTCGTCGTGTCCCTTGGTGTAATTCCTGTCAATTGTATTCGCCGCGTCTATGACAGCCGAGAAGTATTCTATCCGGCTTTCAAGAGCGGGAATATCAATATCGCGGCTGTTCAGCAGCTCCGAAACATGCCGTGTCTCGGAACGCTTTTCGCTGTACTGTCTGCCGTAGATGTCGGCGGTTTGCAGATAATCGCCCGTGCAATTAACATACCAGAAGATCAGACTGTTCAGCAGGACAGCAGCGACAGCCGCAAACAGCGCGGGCAGTACCTTCTTTGCGTTTCCTTTCATTGTCCGCCCACCTTTTTCATCACCGCATACATCACGGGTTTTCTGTTGCGGCGGCTGAGCGGCAGGATCGTTCCTTCCTCAAGCTCTACGGTATCCGCGTTTATCCGCTTAATCCTCGGTATGCTGACATACACCGACTTGTGTACCTCGACAAAATCATCGGTTGAAAGAAGTCCCGCAAAGTGAGTCACCGAGCGGGTGTCTGTGATCGAGCCTCCGAAGGTATGAACGAGCGTTGAGCGGTTTTCTGACTCAATATACAGTATATCATCAACATTGACGAGCTGTATACCGTCCTTTGTGCTGACCGTGACCGTGCGCTTTTCGTACAAATGGGAATACAGCTTTTGCAGTACCTTCGTGAGCTTTTCGCCCATATTCTTCTTGACTACAAACGCGAAAGCGTCAACATCATACCCGTCAATTGCACGGTTTTCGTAGCTCGTGACAAAGATAACGGGAACGGTGACACCTGTGTCCCGAAGCTCAGCGATAATGCTTATCCCGTCCTCGGTAACGAGGTTGATATCCATAAATATGGCATCGTACTCAGTGCCGGAATTAATGCTGCCAAGCAGCTCCGAGCCCTTCGTGAAGCACGATATACCGACTGATATATCCTTTTCCTTAAAAAACGCTCTGACCGCATTTTCCAGTTTTTCGGTATTTTCTCTTTCGTCATCACATATTGCGGTGTTCACGGCTTCACCTCCCGAGACAGATATTTCGTTTATTATACATCATATCGGATAAAAAATCAAGTCCGTGTGTCAATCTGGTTCTATATTAGATTTATCACAGGATTTTGCCTTGACAGTTATGGCGAAAAGTGTTATAATTAAAATAAACAAAGGTTTTTATGCCTGCTGAAAGCTATATTATCCAGAAAGGGTGAGAATCATGCCGGACACAAAGCCTTATTACGTTCCGCAGAACGATTGGAGCAGTAATGATTATTACAGTCTGCACAGGTATCTGCATAGACTTGTTACACATGCTGACCGAAAAAAAGACGAGATTGCGCAACTTGATGTGCAGAGAATGTCCGATAAGACAAAAGTTCTACTGTATTGTATCATCAGCTATTATCATCTTGATAAACTTTTTGAACTTTCTAACTTGCAAGGATTAACGAAATGTCAGCCACTTTCAGAACCGCTTGTACTGAGTGATCATGGTTTGAGAGAAGAAAATATTTACTATAAAATGAATGTTATGTTCTGAGGTGTGTTATGATCGGAATTGAATGCACGCTTGATGATTTCAGGGACGCACTTGAAGCATTGAACGAAAAACTGAAAGCTCAAAATATCACGATTGAGATCAGAGCTATTGGTGGTTTTGCGATGCTTTACAACAAACTTCGCAGCGGCGGCTATACAATGGACGTAGATACAGCAACAAAGGACATGACCGAAGAAGTCCAGGCATTTATCCGTGAGGTCGCTGAGGAAAAGGGCCTTGACGAGGACTGGATCAATAATGATTCATATGGTCTTTCGGAGGTTACTGACATTATCGACAAGCTGGAATGGATAACGGATAACAGCTATTCCAATATCATGCTGTATATAGCAAAAATTCAAAGTCTGCTTTTGTTGAAAGTCCGCGCCGTTCATTATGCAGGATTAGTTCCGAGAATTACAGACCAAACCGATGTATTGGATATTCTTTCGTTTCTAAATATTCACACAATAGAGGAAGTCAAGAAAAATTCTTTGACTAAGGATATTGAAAGGAAATATCCGAGATGCTTCTCTTTTTTAGAGAAAACGAGAAAATGGTAAATATATCAACACAAAAGGGATATGCCCTCCGATTTCGGAACGCATACCCCTTATTTTCTTTTCAGAAAAATTTTTCTATTATTGCTGTGTTCATGGTTCTATCACATAGAAAAAGTGATTTATGAATTTTGTCAAATAAGAACATTTTAATAATCAGAATACGCACGGGTTCAAGCTCGTGTGATTGTTGATTTTATCTCAAAAATAATGTATAATATTGTTAATAATGCCGATTTTGAAAAAACACCTATCCTTTTTGCCTTTCCGGATTGTTATATATACAGAAAGCGCTTTCACATAAGCACAGGGAGGGAAGTAAATGTCCGTCAGCGATTTTAACAGATACATAGAGCTGTACAGAAAAAGCGTCACAAACGCGGCTCTTTTCATAGTGAAAGAGCCCGCGGATGCCGAGGATATAGCGCAGGACGTTTTCCTGAAGCTCTACACATATACGGAGCCGTTCAACGACGACGCTCATGTAAAAGCGTGGCTTCTGCGGTGCGCGGTGAATGCCGCGATAAACTCCGTGAGAGCGGGGAAGCGCCGCCGTGCCGTATCGACCGAGGATATCGCGGAGCTGCCGGATACGAAACAGACCTCATACAGCGAAGTGACCGCGGCTGTAATGCGCCTTGAGCCGAAGTACCGCGCGGCAGTATTCCTGCACTATTACGAGGGATACACGGTGGAAGAGACCGCAAAGCTGCTCGGCGTGAGCGCGGCAGCGGTCAAATGGAGGCTGAAACGAGCCCGCGGAACGCTTCGTGAACTGCTTGAAGAAAGGAGCTGAGAGTATGGATAATAAAAAAATGATAGAAAACGCCCTTTCCGAACTGAGGGGAACATACAGATCCGTCGATAACGCGGACTTCGCCGAAGAAGTATTGCGTAAAGCTCAGACTGTAAACAAAGAAACAGCTCCGGGCAAAAAGATCAAAGCCGAGGCTCCGTTAATCACAGGCGAAAAGAAATACGGGATAATGTCAAGACTTGGGTATATGCTCGGTGCGGCAGCGTTTATTGCGGTATTTGCGTTAGGTATTAAATTTGTAGTTGATAACGGCGGACTCGTAGAGGGCGGCCCGCAGGCGGCGGATACGAACACGACAGCAATAACCGAAGAAAATACGACAATAACTACAAGTGAAGCTCCGGTATCTACTGGGATAACTTCGGACACAAATACTGTAAATACCGGAAATGATACGACAGCAGCCGATGTGACATCTGATACGACTGTTGATACAACGGTGGAAACAACAGCCGATACTACGGAGGACACTACGATCGACACTACTGCGCCGACAAGCGAGGACGCCGTTACTGAGACCGCTCCCGCAGAGGAACAGCCTACCGACGAAGAACTCCTTGCGTATCTCTCGCAGGGGCCGGAAGTCTGGGGCTATACCTTTACTGTCAGCGATGTGAACAAAGCGGGTCTGATGATGCACTTCAAACGCGATGTCTCCGCAAAATGGGCGGATAAGTACATTATCTCGGCGGGCGATTTCATCATCGAAACTCTCGACGAGGGCGGCGATTGGGTCACATACGAGCCTGAGCTGCAAAAGAAATGGGGATATCCCGATTGGCTGCTCGAATACGACACGGAGGATATTGCCGAGGACGATATTCCGGCGCAGTTCTACGGCGAGGATGAGCTCGGCGGCAACGAGCTCCCGAACGGCAGGTACAGGATACGGCTGCCGATAGCAGCCGTGATCGCTGAAGACTTTCCGACATCGCGGCGTGACCCGCACGTCAGCGGCAGCGCCTACGCCGAGTTCGATATTACCGACGAGACACCGAACGTATTCGGAATGAGCTTCAAAGTGACGAACGTAACCTCCGGCAGAGTGACGATAGAGGTCAAACAGGATAAGTCGGAGTTCGGCACAGAGTGGTACCACGCGCTGTCGTATCAGGCAAAGCTCGGCTATCTTGCTCCGTACAGTATGCAGCAGTATGTCGGTGGCAAGTGGGTGGCTGTCACCCCGATCGGTCTGCCGGGCTGGTCGTCGATGATATTCCCCGTTGAGGCAGACGGCGTGACCGTGATAAAGAAGGACTTTTCCGCTCTTTACGATCGGCTTGCGAACGGCAGATACCGCATAGCCTATACATTCGTAAACTACTACTCGGGCGGCGGTGATGATTACAATTCCGCTTCCGTGCTGAACGAGAAAACCTGCTATATTGAGTTCGAGGTCACGGACGGTGAAACGCACTGGGGCATAACCCTCGAAGCCAAGGAAGTCACCGCTACGGGAATGACGCTCGTTATTAACGAATGGGGCGGCAGATACTCGGGCGACGTGACCTACGGTACTTCTTTCGGTGTTGAACGGCTCGAAAACGGCGAGTGGACGACTGTACCCGATATATCGGATAATTACGGGTGGACATTAATAGCCTACTCCTTGCCGCGCAACAGCGTGACTGAGGAAAAGGAGAACTGGGGATATCATCTTGGGGCTCTGCCTCCCGGAAGATACAGGATCAGCAAGGAATTTTCCGACGGCGACAACCGGAGCACCAAGACCTTTTACGCGGAATTCGAGCTGACCGAGGAAACGGGCAGCAGGCTCGGTGTGTCGATGCTCCGGAACAACAACACAGCCAACGATATAGAGTTGCTTGTGATACAGCACGGCGGCACGGTCGAGGGCGATATCACCTATGACCCGGCGTTCACGATAGAGCGCGACAACGGCGGCAAGTGGGAGGAGCTGCCCACGCAGTCGGGAATGCCCGCGGTCTGGAATACTCCCGCGACGCTGCCTGTGCTCCCACGCGATGAAACGACAACGATAACCGCAAAATGGGATATGATCTACGGAACAAACTGTCTGTCAGAGGGCAGATACCGCATCGGCAAGACATTCAGCTGCGGCGCGGTCACGGAGACGGTATACGCCGAATTCACGGTGACGATGAATATGCTCAACGGCTACGGAATCGGTCTGAACGTACAGACAGCGATCCGCACGGGGCTGGAGTTTGAGATCAGCCAAAACGGCGGTACATTTGACGGCACGCTTTACCGCAGCACAAAATACATGATCTCAAAGCAGGGAGAGGACAGCCCGTTTGTTAAGGACATCGGCACAGTCATCGAGGATATCGGCGAGAAGTGGGCGGAAATGGACACCGACACTGCCGAGGGCATCGTGCTTGACTGGTCGGACACGCTCGGCGAGCTGTCGCCGGGGACATATTACCTTTGGGTATACTTCGATGCCGAAGGAGGTACGCCCGACCCGCCTTTCGGGTACGAGGGTTATTTCCAGCTGAATGTGATGTTTGAGATAAAATAGTGTGTGATTACAGCAGACGCACGGGCTCCGGCTCGTGCGTTTGTTGCATTTGCAGTAAAAATAATGTATAATGTTGTATATACCGACAAAAAATATTTTTTTCAAAAAAATGACAGTATTTTGAGCCCTGTTTTGTATTCTATGTGAAAGGCCTTTTATACTTCAAGAAAAGGGGTGAGACCGGAGTGAAAGAAGCAGAGGTTGAGTATTACCTGAAGCTGTACCGAAGGACAGTCATAATGGCGGCGCTGTGCTATGTAAAGAGCTGCGCGGACGCCGATGATATAATGCAGGACGTGTTTTTCAAGCTTTATAAATACGACGGGCATTTCGAGAGTGATGAGCACGTCAAGGCTTGGCTCATTAAATGCGCGGTAAATCAGAGCAAAAACCTGCTCGGGTCTCGCTGGTATCGTTTGTCGCTGCCTCTTGAAGCCGCGGAGGAGATCGTGCATTACGATGCTCCGCCGAGTGAAACGAAGATGCCGGAGCTGCTTCGAAAGCTCGGGAAAAACAACCGTGTAGTGCTGTATATGTACTATTACGAGGAATACTCGGCGGAGGAGATTGCGGAGATACTCGGCATAAGCGTAAACGCCGTGCACTCCCGGCTCAGGCGAGGTCGGCAGAAGCTGAAGAAGCTCCTGACAGACGGAAAGGAAAGGTGTGTATAATGGGACAGAAGGAGCTGTTTAACAGCACATTATCCGCAGCTTTTGACAACTACCCCTTTTCCGATGAAGAAACTGTAATGAAACGCATCAGGGAAAGGTCGAAAGCTATGAGCAAAACAGAAAGAGCAAAACAAATGACATTCGCGGAGGATTACGCGGAATATGCCCGGCCGAAAAAGCCCCACACGGCATTGAAGGTGATCGGGGGCATCACGGGAGCCGCGGCGGTGCTTGCGGGAGCGGTGTTCGGACTGAAATTTCTTGCCGATAACGGCGGGCTCAAGGGTCCAGATGTGCAGGGTCCGGGATATCACGACACATCGGAAACGACTGCTTATGCGCAGGAGGATGTGACAATGACCCCTGTCACCGTACCGTCGGACTGCGTTTACAGGTTCAACGGCTTTACGATGAAGCCGAAATGGTATAATTACGACGGAATGACGCTGGAGTTCACCTACGACATTATCTATGCCGACGGCATTTCCGCCGAGCCCGAAAAGGACATAGCGCTTAATGTATTCGGCGGCAGCGTTAAGGTGCACCCCGAGGACACGACGCAGCTGCTGTTCACAAACGGCAATACAGCGGAGCTTATGTGGAAGCATACGAGCCTCGAGGTGCTTGAAAGCCTCGAAATACAGATAATGCCGGGAAGCGAGAGCGCGGTCTCCGCCGATATGACCGGGCAGTATAAGTTCACGGCCGAAATACCCGAGGACTCGCCGTATCTGTCGGTCGATACGGATAAGTATATCGGCAAAGCCGAAACGGATATTTCAAAGCTCACACATTTCAATATCTGCAAGAACACGGTCGGGTTTGTGGTTGAAAACTACCCGGGCGGCAACCACGTACTTGAAGCCGCAATAAACTATACCGACGGGACATACGAGCCGCTCACGACGCAGGTGTTCTGCGGAAACGACATGAGCGGGGAAGTAAGACAGTATTTCCTGTACAGGCTGTACGGCACGGATATCAATACCGTAAAATCGGTGACTGTGAACGGCAGGGAGATAAATGCCGACGGCAGCGACGAGATCGAGCTCGAGAACTTTATCGGAATGACGGAAGACGAAGCAAGAGCATATCTTGAGGAAAACGACAGAAACTTCGGCTTCATAGAAATGGACAGCGACGAGCCCGCGGGCATCATCTTCAAGCAGGAGCCGCCCGCCGGAACTCTTGTAAGCTCTTCAATAACTGCGGATTTGTATGTCAGCAGCGGCACAAAATATGATGTCACAATACCCGAAAACACAGTATTTGTATTTGACGGATTTGCAGTTGAACCTCGCTGGTGTACCTTTGACGGAATGACGCTGCATATGGCTTATGATGTAATTTACGATGACGAACCGCCCGCCGATGTCACGAATGATGTGATAGTCGAGAGCGAGTATGGACTTGTGAACGATGGGTATGAGCTGAACCGTTCGGGCAATCGTGTCGTTATGAAAAAGGCCGTGTTTTACCCGTACGTTATGGAGTATGTCAACATTGACTTTGTGGAAAAGAATGCTGAAACAAGTAAGACATTTACGGTGTATCTGCCCCAAACAGCACCCTCATTTGTGGCAGATACAAATATAACTATACCTGTTCCCGAAACAGTCGAAAAACTACGTCTTGAAGCAGTCGAAGCGGTTTCAAGCGGTATATGTCTCCTGTTGGAGGGAAATCCGGAATACGGAGATAAGACAGGCTTGTTTGATGTTTCCGTATTTTTGAAAAACGGAACGCAGGTGAAAGTCTTTACGGTTGATCCGTATAATATAGCTGTTTCTGAGAATGAATTCTTTGTGGGCTTTGTTGCAGAGCCGTTTGATCCGCAGAATATCAGTGAAATATATGTTAACGGCAATCAGATATATCCGTCGTCAGACAATACCTCAGCCGGTACAGAAGATGACAGCGGCTACCGCACAGGCTACTACGAAGGCGAAGAAGCCCTCAACATTCTGAAACAGTACGCGGGTAAGGACTACTGCTTCCCGCTGGAGAACAGGACGAAAGAAGTAATAAACTACCGCACGCACGACGCGTGGGCAGGCGAAGAAAGAAGCACAGACTACCGTTTCAACATCCCCGCCGAGGACGGCGAGCCGATACTCGCGGTAACAGGCGGCACGGTCATTGAGAAATTTTCGCTGAATAATTATGAATACAGCGGCGAGGGTATTTACATTATTATACAGGCCGCCGATGGCAGAAGGTGGAGATACAGCCACCTGAGCGACTATTACGTCAGCGAGGGCGACACCGTTAAAGCGGGTGATAAGATAGCCGCGGTCGGAGCTACCGGCTGGGCTACGGGTCCGCTCGTGTGCATATCCTTCCCCGACAGCGAGGTAATCGATCCTGCGGAGAATAAAAATAACACTGCTGAATAACACTTTTCCCGTATCGTGAAAACGGTACGGGATTCTTTTTATGCCGCAAAAACTATTGCACACATCAATAGAAAATGATATCATAAAAAAGATACGGAATTATTTTAAAATTCCGTAAGAAATCCCGCCCTCAAACGATATATAATATAGAAGGAAAAATCGACACAAAGGTCTTTATATATGAAAAACAGAAAACCGGCGATAACAAGCGAACAACGGGAACTGATCACCATGCTTTATGAGCAGAACCGCAGCAGAATGTTTCATATCGCGTACTCAAAGCTCGGGAATGAACAGGACGCTTTTGACGCTGTACACGAGACATTTTTCAGGGTGATGACCGACATCGACAGAATTATCGAAATGCCGCCCGATAAGAGGGGCGTTTTTCTTGCTGTCATTGTACGGAATGTCGCGGTGGATATATACAGAAAACGGGTCAATGCGCCGATTGAAGCCGAGCCCGAAACGGATATCCCCGACACCTCGCCCGATACCGAAGCTGAGGTGATGAGCAATATCACGACGTAGGAGCTTGTCGGGTTTATCAAGACCTTGCCTGACAATCAGCGGGAGATCCTTGCGTCAGCTCCTTCCGTCGTGATCCGTTCTCTTGCGAAGGACTTGTCTGTGTGGAAAGATAACAGAAGACCCGCACCGCGTAAGGTTTCATATCGTGCATGGTAGACCCGGCAAAAAGGCAAGACGAAAGACAGCAAAGGTCGCCGCATCGGACGAGTTCAGCCTTATTCACATATCCGCGCGGCGTGGTTTTTGAAGCATGATTATATCTCTTGACGGTGACGGAATATTAAGTGTCGAATATAATGATTGGGTCGACGACTGACGATAACATAAGATCATACATATACCTCCAGATACAACAGGTGTACGGGCTTCGGCTCGTGCACTTGTTGCATTTGCAGTAAAAGTGATGTATAATGTTGTTAATATTGCCGAAATTGAAATAATTTTAAAAAAGTGCCGAATTTTAGAAGTCTCAATCGTGTTATTATTGAAGGTGCCTTTCAGATCAGGAAAGAAAGAAGGATAGGAATGACCGACAGTGAGCTTGACCGTTATATGCGGCTGTACTATTCCAATGTTTACGGTACAGCTCTGTGCTGCTGCAGGAACCCGAGCGACGCTTATGATATCGCTCAGGAGGTTTTTCTGAAGCTCTATACATATGCAGGGAGTTTCAACGATGACGAGCATGTTAAAGCATGGCTGCTTCGATGCGCGATCAACAAAAGCACAGATATGCTCCGTTCTCATTGGAATCGTAACTCGCGGCCGCTTGAAGCCGCCTCCGGAAAGTCATACGACCCGTTCGCGGGACACAGCGGCAGCGGGCTTGCAAGGTTTATGAAAAAGATAAGCAAGAAAAACCGTATCGCGCTTTATCTGCATTATTACGAGGGTTATTCTGTGACCGAGATCGCGGAAATAACAGGAGTGACCGAAGTGGCTGTGCGTTCACGCTTACTGCGCGGTAAAAATAAGCTGAAAAAGCTGTTGGAAAACGAAAGGGGCTGATATTATGGAAATAAAGGAGTTCTTTGACAGCAATTTTTCAAATATTGATAGAAAATGTTCCTGTCCCGACCATGAAACTGCATTTAACAATGTATTGGAAAGGGCTGAAAAAATGAAAAAAAATAATAGCATAAGAAAGTCAGGGTATTCGGAGGAATATCCCGAATATACCGAGCCGAAAAAGTCTTACACGGTGATCAAAGTAATAGCGGGCATTGCGGGAGGCGCTGCAGTGCTTGCTGGAGCGGTGTTCGGACTGAGATTTCTTGCCGAGCACGGCGGGCTTAAAGGCCCCGATGTGCAGGGCGGTGCGGCGAGCGGCGGTAATTCGGCTTATACGGCGGAGGCTGCACAGACGGTCGAAAGAATAGACATATCGGAGCTTGCGGGAAAGACATTCACATTCTCCGATATGACCGCGACGGTGGATTTCGCGGCTTACGACGGGCAGTTCATCAGATATGATGTGACGGAGACATGGAGCGGGGAAACGGGAAACAGCTCATTTGTTCTTGAACCCACCAGATCCGACGGTTTTAAAGACAAATCACCGACAGCGGGGATCGTAGGCGTTTTGAGAGAGGAAACCGACGACAAAACGAAAAAGGTCACCTTTGTCAGACAATACGCCATGGTCACGGGTGACAGCTTTGACTTTTATCCCTGCTCATACAGCAACGAAAGGAACATCGAGCGTGTGACCGACCTTATCGTAACGGTGCACAAGGAGCGCGACAGCCTTATCTCGCAGGACATACCGTATGAAAACGACGAGCTCGGAGACGGCACAGAGCTTGTATATCTCTGGCTCTCTCCGCAGGTGCTCAATATAAGGGTCGGATTTGAGGATTACGATTTCAAGACAGACAACCCCGTTGTGATCGCGGTATCTGCCGACGGAACAACGGCGGAGCTGGAGGGTACCCTTGTGAGCTCCGTGGTCAGCCCGGATAAGAGCGAGGTCGTTGAATATTATTATATATCCGCAGACCCGCAGCTCGACCTGTCGGAAATGAAAGCGTTTGAGATAAACGGCAAGATGTTCGAGATAACGGAAAAGCCCGCGGAATTTACAACTGCGACAGCGATAACCACCGCTCCGCTGACTACCGTGACGGAGACAAACACCGCGGTCCCCGCGAGTGACGCGGACACCACGGCTCCTGCCGACCCGCTCGAGAAGGAGATACGCAATGTGTCCGATATGCTCGACACCGATATCGGTATCCGCGATGCGATGATGCGTGATAAGGAAACGCTGTCCGCATGGATCTTGGCAACAGAGGGAGGTCTCGATGCCGTAAAGCGGGATATCGAAAAACTCGACGAGCTCATAAAAGCCGACACGAGCGGCGAGGAGTCAGATGAGCACAGAGCTCTCGTGCAGAACAAAGCTGATCTGGAGATCCAGCAGAAAGACCTGGAAAGCGAGCTTGACAGGCTGAATGAAAAACTTACCGCGACAGAGAACGCAATAAGCCTCTATGAAGGAAATATAAGCGAGCTTGAAGAAAAGCTCGCGG
>JAEEJW010000235.1 GCA_016282095.1 Ruminiclostridium sp.
CACATCCAGCGCCTGGGTTCCGGAGTATGTACGGCCGATGTCGGAGCGCAGTATCTTTCACTTTCGTCCGACGCAGAAAGGATCGCCGACCACTTTATAAATGTCGCCAAGATGATAAAGGCATGAACGCTATAAAAACAGAGCGCAGCAGATATGAGAAGCATCTGCTGCGCTATTGCCGGAATGAATATATGGATTGTCTGCAAATTGCTGCCGGTAATATAGTTGTTTTCTGTCCTTCCATTTGTTCAGGAGAATTGCATAGCAGACGAATTATAGCTTTGAAAAATCCACCTTTTGACCACAAAATGAAAGCCGCTCCTTCCGGAGCAAGGTGTAATGAATAAATATGATAACGAGAAACTATGAATTTGCGGGCAAAGTGATCAGGGTCAGCTCGCAATATGAAACTGTTCACAACTACTGCGCCGATTACCGGACGGAAGAAGAACCCGATTTCGCGGTGATGATTTCACAGGCTGACATAGACTACGAACGCAAAAAGTCCGCGGACGAAAACAGGCTCACCGGACTGACTGCGAGAGAACACTCCGACGGCTATCTCGAAGAACTTGCCGTTTATCGTAAGATAGCGGAAAAGATGCCGGAGTATGACACTATACTTTTCCACGGCTCGGTGGTTGCTGTGGACGGTGAAGCGTATATGTTCACGGCAAAGTCGGGAACCGGCAAATCCACGCATACGCGCCTGTGGCGGGAGCTTTTCGGGGATCGCGCGGTAATGGTGAACGACGATAAGCCGCTGCTGCATATCGGTGATACGGTCACAGCCTACGGAACGCCCTACGACGGCAAGCACAGGCTGTCGAGCAGGATAGCCGTACCGCTGAAAGCCGTGTGCATACTTACCCGCGCAGCTGAAAATCACATCATACAGATAACAAAAGCCGAAGCGTACACAATGCTTGTTCAGCAGGCGTACCGCCCCGCGGATATGTCGGCTTTGCAAAGAACCATGACGCTTATTGATAAACTTGCCGATGCGGTGAAACTGTACCGGATCGGCTGCAATATGGATATTTCGGCGGCGAAGGTCGCCTATGACGGAATGAACGATGTCAACATTTGAGGAAGAGATAGAGCGCAGCGGAAAGCTCATTTACACGAATGTCGGTAACAGCATGATGCCGCTGATAAAGCAGGGGCGTGATCTGCTGATAATCGAAAAGCCGCAGGGACGATTGAAAAAATATGATATCCCGCTTTACAAGCGTGACAGCGGACAGTATGTGCTGCACCGGATCATGAAGGTTCGGAGAAACGACTATGTTATCTGCGGTGATAACCGGTATTGGAAAGAGTACGGGATCACAGACAAACACATTATCGGTGTGCTGACTTCGGTGGTCCGTAACGGAAAAAAGATTGATTTCGGCAGCTTCGGGTATCGGCTGTATGTGTTCTTGTGGTGCGGACTGTTTCCTGTAAGAGCGTTTATTCTGCGGATCCTTCATGTAATCAGGAAGGTGACTAAATGCTGAAATTCATATATAAAAGAAAGTTTTACAGAAATTTCTTTGTCAGAAAATTTATCAGGGTATCAAGAAAACTGTCTGAAATACCCGATTATTTCAAGGATAAGAAGATATGCGGCTGTTCACTGGTAAAGTATGTTCCGTCACTCTATCGCGAAACTATGGGAGCTACCGGAAGTCAATCAACCTGTTACTGGGTACTCGACGAAATGTTTAAAGATGCACAGTTCAATGAAAGCGACAGGTTTATTGATGTGGGCTGCGGCAAGGGGAGAGTCCTTGCTTTTATGATAAAGCAGAAATATCCTTGCAGTATTACCGGTATTGAACTGAATAAAGATGTTGCCGATTTTACAAAAAACTGGGCATCAAAATACGAAAATATCGAAGTTATCAACGGAAACGCTTTTGAACTCGATTTTGACAATTATGATGTTCTTTTTCTGGGCAGGCCATTTGAAAAGGAATTTTTCATAAAATTTACGGATAAGATAGAAACAGATGTCCGGCACCGCCTGAAACTCTATTACTGGGTAGATCAGCAGAGCGGTGATCATCTCAACGATCGCCCGGGCTGGAATATGCAAATACGAAAATCGTTATTTGTCAGGCATGGCCTTTTCCTTTCCATGAGTCCTCAGCGATATTCTATATGGACATATACGCCGGAAAATGAAAGATAACGCAGAAAGCATACACCCGCCGCCGGAACTGCTGTCCGGCGGTATTTTTGTATGCTGTTTTCAGTCCCCGTTCTATTGGCATTTCCATTGTTTTATAATGAGTAATTATAAATTCTGCCTGCGAAAAAGTCGATCTTGCTTAAACAGAATTAAAGATATTCATGATCGTCAAGGACATCGGATGGCTTCCGAAAGATAAGTAACCATTTCGCATATACAGTTACATAAGTAACCCTTCCGTAAAAACTGCCCGTTGTTTTTTCGCGGCTTATCTGCTAAAATAGAATTATCGGAACGACAGTTACCTAAAGTCAAAGGAGGAACTATTATGAACACTATCGTTATTTTCTTTTCAAGAGCCGATGAGAACTACTTCGGCGGTTCGATGAAGTATGTAGAGGTCGGCAACACCGAGATCGCAGTCGGGCATATCACGGAGCTGACAGCCTTTGACAGCTTCAAGCTCGAAATGGTGCAGCCTTACGCTGCTGACTACATGACCTGTATTGACGAAGCAAAGGCACATTTGAGAGCAAATGCGCGTCCCGAGCTGAAAGGAATGCCTGATGTTTCCGGTTATGATAACATCATTCTTGCCTATCCGAATTACTGGGGTACTGCTCCGATGGCTGTGTTCACATTTCTCGATAATGCTGATCTTTCGGGCAAGACGATCTATCCGCTCTGCACCAACGAGGGCAGCGGACTCGGCAAGAGCGTTTCTGATATAAAGAAGTACGCAAATGTCGGTGAGGGACTTTCTCTGACCGGCAGCGGAGTAAAAAATGCAAAGCCCGTGATCGAAAAGTGGCTGAAAAATAACGGGCTTATCTGAGGAGGTATAACTATGCAGACTTACATCACACTTAATGACGGGACGAAGATACCGCAGTTCGGACTTGGCGTTTATCAGGTTCCGGAGGGTGAAGCAACATACAACGCAGTGCTCGATGCGCTGAAAATGGGTGTCCGCCACATTGACACAGCTCATGCTTATCAGAACGAGAGAAGCGTCGGCAAAGCTGTAAAGGACAGCGGTGTTCTCCGTGACGAAGTGTGGATAACCACGAAGCTCTGGCCGCACGAATACGGCGAGGGCAAGACTGCCGCAGCGATAGACAAGATGCTCGAAAGGCTCGGCACAGACTATATCGACCTTCTGCTCCTGCACCAGCAGTTCGGTGATTACCTCGGTGCGTGGAAGGACATGGAGAAAGCCGTGAAAGCAGGCAAGGTGAAGTCAATCGGCATCAGCAACTTTGAGAGCGAACGCCTTGAAGAGCTTTGCGAGGCTGCCACGATCAAGCCGTCTGTATTGCAGGTGGAGTGCCACCCCTACTATCAGCAGAACGCACTGAAAAAGCGTATCGCAAAGTACGGCACAATCATCGAAAGCTGGTATCCTATCGGTCACGGTGACAAGGGACTTATCAATGAGAGCGTGTTCACGAAACTGGCTCAGAAATATGGCAAGACCAACGTGCAGATAATCTTGCGCTGGCATATTCAGGAAGGAACTATCGTATTTCCGAGAACTACAAATCCGCAGCACATGAAAGAGAACTTCGAGATATTCGACTTTGCGCTGACAGCCGAAGAAATGGCAGAGATCAGAGCGCTCGACTGCGAAAAGCGTTTCTTCAATATGACGCTTGCTGAACAGGAAGCAAACCTCGGAACATGGCACCCTGCGGATTGATACTTGAAAAATAGTACACTCTATGGTATAATGTAACCACGGTTACTTTACCATATGGTGCATAGGAGGATTATTATGATACTGACAGGCAGCGAAGATTTAAGAGTACGCAGGACGATAGATTCAATTAAGAACGTATTTGAGCAGATGATATGCGAAATGGAATACGGCAAGATCAGGGTTACGGAGCTTTGCAGCCGTGCCATGATAAATAAAAAGACATTCTACGTCTACTATCCCACTCTTGACGATCTGCTTGCAGAGATACAGTCGGAGTATTCCACGGAATATATCGAGCGTATCAAGGACTATAAGCTGCCTGATGAGCTTGACAAGGTGAACCGTGAGTTTTTTCTTTTTTCAGAAGAAAAGGGGCTTGCCTATGAGAAGATCACCTGTGCAGGCAACGAGTCCTACCACTATATCCGCAGCGGTATGATAAAAAAGGTCAACACCGCAGGCTGGAGCCGTTCAAAGAAATACGGCGCACTGCCGGAATATCAGCAGACAATGCTTATGAACTTCGTCAATAATTCTGTCCTTGGCATTTACAGGCAGTGGATCGAGGAAGGCAAGCAGCAGTCGGTCGAGGAGATCATCGGGATCACAAACAGGCTTGTGCTTGGTGGTGTCAAGGGCTTTTTCAAGTGAGAGGAATACAGCATCGAAGCGATAAGCAGCGCTTATCATCACGGCTGTACGTTCTTTGATGCGGCGAAAGTATACAGCAAGAATCTTTCGGGCCTCGGACACAATGAACTGATCGTAGGAAAGGTGCTTGAAGATGTGCGCGAAAAAGAAGTCACAGCTACAAAGCTGATGTTTCGTTCTGTGGGCTTCCGCAAGAGCGTTTATGATAAAGTGCGCCGTCATTTGGAAGGCTCACTTGATCATTTACGGAACTTGCCTGCTTCATATTCACTTTTAAGAATGGAATAAACTCTTCTGCCCTCAAAATGATCTTTTCTCCAGAAAAAATCACGAAATGTTCCTTCGTATGTAAGACCGCACTTTTCAATAACTCTGCGGGAAGCTTCATTGGCTGTACGACAGTCGATCTCAATTCTATGAAAGTTGATATTTTCAAATCCAAAGCTAATGACAGCCTTTGTCATTTCAGTGGCATATCCTTTTCCCTGAAATGCCGGACCGATCACATACTCTATCTCACCATGCCGATTATCGGTATCTACCAGGAAAAAGGCTATCTGTCCTATACATTCACCGGTTAATTTTTCAATAACCGCCCACCGATAATAGTCTTTACGGGTATAAGATATGATATACTTTGTATCAAACAGCTTTTTTACATCATCTGCTGTGGAATAATATGGTTCACCGTAATCCCATTGTGTTTGTTCATCTGCTATCCAGTTGCGAAGCATAGAATCAATATCGGAATACGCAAAGCAGCGAAGTATCAATCTGTCTGTTTCTATGGTTTGTGTTCCTGTGTGTGTAAGCATTTATATTCCTCCATTATATGAAATACTGCAGGGCGAATATTGATCATTCCGATGATTCAGTCACCTGTTTCTCTGACATGACTCGCCGGTAGGTTCAAGGGCGGGATGATCTCTCGGGAAAGCTGTTAAGACAGTAAAGTATTCCTGCAGAAAGCAGTTCTCATGTGTTCCCGCTCGGCTTCTCGCCGAATCGCTTTACATACGCTTTGTAGAAAACCGAATAATCCCCGAAGCCGCAGTTTTCTGCGGCTTTTTTCGCGCTTGATCCGCTGTGCAGCATCTCTCTTGCCTTAATCAGCCTTTTGGCGGTGATATACGCCCACGGAGAAGCTCCCGTTGCCTGTCTGAAAACCCGCGAAAACTGCGAGGTGCTGAGGAAAAAGTGTTCTGCAAGCTGACCTACGGTTATCTCGTCATAAAGCATTTCGTTGACATACCGCACCGTTTGTTCGGGTAAGGTTGGCTCGGCGCATATCTTTTCGCTGCTCTGCTTTCTTGCCGTTTCCGCGATATTCGCAAGCCTTGCCGTCATCAGCAGCTTCCGGCCGTAATCATCGCCCTTGTAATAGCACATTTCCCGGAAAGTATCTCCAAGTCCGGGCAGAAAGTACAGATTCTGTTTCCCGAGGGGGCGGTCGGTGAACGGTCTCATTAGGCGCCTTTCCGGGTCGAAGCTGTCAAACAGCGAAAGCGGAAAATTGACCGCGTACCGTTCGTATCGTTCCTCGCTGAGAAATCTGATGCAGTGCGCTTCGCACGGACGCATAATAAGCAGACTGCCTTTTGTCAGCGGATACACCGAGCCTTCCACAAGATACTGCGCATTGCCTGAAATAAAATAGAACACCTCGCACCTGTCATGGATATGGAAATCAAATCCGCTGCCCGTCGGAGCATCGTTTATGGCGTGACGGATATACAGTCCGGCGCTTTCGCTTTCTTTCAGGAAGTCCATTCTATCACCTCTGCGATAATTGTATCATATTATGCGCGAAATTGCAATATATTACGATGATTTTTGCAATTGTAATGCAAATCGTTATGTGATATTATTATATCAACGAAGAACAAAACGGAGGTAATACCATGAAATACAGACTTGCGGCGTTTGCCGATGAAGCGGCTCACGACCTTGCCGGACAGATATCCGCTATGCGGGAAAACGGGATAGAGCTTCTTGAAATAAGGGGAGTTGACGGTGAGAATATCGACAGGATATCGGACAAAAAAGCCCGTGAGATACGAAACAGGCTCGATGACGTAGGAATAGCGGTATGGTCGCTTGGTTCGCCCTTCGGAAAGATCGGCATAGGCGATGACTTTGCGCCGCATCTTGACAGCTTCCGGCACAGCCTGGAGATTGCAGATATCTTAGGAGCAAAGCATATCCGGCTGTTCAGTTTTTATGGCACTTCGGATATTGAGCCTGTTCTTGAAAAGCTCACACAGTTTATAGATGCCGCAAAGGGTACGGATATCATTCTCTGTCACGAAAACGAAAAGGGCATATACGGAGATACGGCTGCAAAGTGTCTGGAGATACACAAGGCTCTGCCGCAGCTCCGGGCGGTATTCGACCCCGCAAACTTCATCCAGTGCGGACAGGATACGAAACAGGCATGGGAGATGCTCTCCCCTTATGTTGAGTATATGCACATAAAGGACGCGCTTCCCGACGGCTCGGTAGTGCCTGCGGGAAATGGCGCGGGCGAACTGCCGTTTCTGCTGTCGCAGTACAAGGGCGAGGTGCTCACCATAGAGCCTCATCTGTCTGTATTTGCGGGTTTTGATAAGCTGGAGAGTGAACAGAAAACAAAAATGCGATACACCTACCCCGACTCACGGACAGCATTCACGGCTGCGGTAAACGCACTTAAAAGTATTATAGGAGGACAGCAAAATGGATAAGTTAAGACTTGGTATAATAGGCATGGGAAACATGGGCAGCGGACATCTCGGCTACTATCTGAACGGAGAATGCCCGAGAGTTGAGATCACGGCTTTTGCAGATACCGACCCCGAAAAGCTGAAAAGGGCAGCTGAAAAACTCCCCTCTGCCGCAGCCTTTGAAAGCGCCGAAGCACTTATTGAAAGCGGACTTGTTGACGCTGTACTGATAGCAGTCCCCCACTACGACCACCCGGCTATTGCGATAAAGGCATTTGAACACGGCCTGCACGTCCTGACAGAGAAGCCTGCGGGAGTATACACCCGACAGGTGCGGGAGATGAATGAAGCCGCAGAGCGCTCCGGAAAATGCTTCGGCATAATGTTCAATCAGCGGACGAACCCGATATTCGCAAGGGCGAGAGAGATAGTCCGCGGAGGTCAGCTCGGCGATACAAAAAGGCTCGTGTGGATAGTCACAAACTGGTACAGAACGCAGGCTTACTATGATTCGGGTACATGGCGTGCAACATGGAACGGAGAGGGCGGCGGAGTACTGCTGAACCAAGCGCCTCACAACCTTGATCTGTGGCAGTGGATATTCGGTATGCCGAAGCGTGTGAGAGCATTCTGTTCTGTAGGCAAGTTTCACGATATCGGCGTCGAGGACGATGTGACCATTTACGGCGAGTACGAGAACGGCGCTACAGCGGCCTTCATCACCACCACGGGTGAAGCTCCCGGCTCCAACAGACTTGAAATTTCCGGAACAAAGGGCAAGCTCGTTCTGGAGGACGGAAAACTTAAATGGTGGAAACTGAAAGAGGACGAGCGAGTTATCTGTGCGGAGTGCAAAAACGGCTTTGTTCAGCCGGAAGGTGAGTATGAAGAATTCACCGTCCCCGAGCCCGACGGACACCCGGAGATACTCAATAATTTTGCCGACTGCATACTTGACGGCGCGGAGCTTATCGCTCCCGGCGAAGAGGGGCTGAACTCGCTGTCGATCTCAAACGCGGCATATCTGTCTTCTTGGACGGACGGCTGGGCGGAGATACCCGTGGCGGAAGATGTTTTTGAGAAGCATCTCGCCTGGCTGTGCCATAACGAAAAGATGACAAAAAAGCCGCCGCTTATAAGTGAGCCGGCGGAAAAACTTGCAGAGCGCTGGAGAGTACACTGGTGAACAGCCCTGCTCTTATGCCGCGGGTTACACTTTGCCGCAGAAGCGAAGCTGTATCCGGAAAACTTCACATTCCTGACGTGTGCCTCGGTTTCGGTGTTTCCGGCGCTGACGCTGCCGTTCCGGATGACAGCTTTCAGACATTTGCTTTGAGGACAAAAGCCGTGTGCGGAAGTTACGCACACGGCTTTTACATATAAATCAAACATTTGAGTCACTTTTGTTTTTCTGCAATTGTATTAACTGCATACTCAGCATTGAAATCTGCTGCATTATCGCATTTGCTTTTTTATCCTGTGCAGACCTGGCTTTTTCAGAATCAGCTGACTGTTCCTTAATTTCTGCTAATTTCTTTTGTAATTCCGCGATTTTCTTCTTTATCTGTTCTTCCTGTGATTCTTTCTGCTTTTCCTCAATATCTTTGTCTAAAGCAGCTCTTCCTTTATCTGAAAGTTGTAATGTATCTTCTCGTTTTTGGCTGTCTCGCACAGCAACAAAATCTGCCGCTGCCTGTGCGTCACCCTCGGGAATATATATTCCCTCTGTTTTATTCTTTTCTATCATAGCCTTTGCGGTTGGTTGAGCAGTAAGATGATCCAGCTCTGCTTTCGACAAATTAGTAAGTATTCGCATAAATATTATCCTCTTTGTAATTCTTGAAACGACAATCCTTTATCGGAAAATCATCACTATATATATTATATCGTCAAAAATCGCAAAAACTTTAGTTTTTATTATATTTATACCGATAATTTATACGCTCTCCCGCTTATGACCGCTTACTATTTTCATTTTGCACCTCACTTTTCATGTAGAATGATGAAACCGTCACAGCATGAAGCTGTTCGTCAGCTATACGCCAGTTTTCCGAATCGTGACTTCCCATATTGAAGCTGCCGCCCTCGATCAGTATGAATCCGTCATTTACGGCAGCCGGAACTATCGTGCTGTCCTGTGTTGCTGTAATCGGTTCTGTCTGCGCTGCGGTCGTATTTTGCGAAATCTGTCGGCTCGCATTACTAAAGCCGCTGTCAGTGCTGTTATCTTTTAGGGCAAAAGTCAGTACAGCTCCGATGATAACAGCAGCACATAGCCAAATCAGCGGCTTCGGGGAATACTTCCTGTCCTTGTCCTTCTGCGTGATCTCCGACAGCACAAACCCTGTATGCACAAAGAATATCAGCATTGCAAGATTTTGCAGGATAATGAGCCACTTTGCCGTGGCATAGTCAAGAAAAGCAAAGTGAGTCTGAAACGTGATATAATTCACGATACCACTTTTCAGAAAAAGCCACAGTCCCACGCCTGAAACGACTGTAAGAAATACTTTGAATACAGTCCTTCCCTGGTCGGGCAGCTTTGCGGTCATGGCTTTTATGTGCAGTCCTATGTGCAGACCCATAAGAATGAATGACCAGTAAGACATGGCAAGGTGCAGTGTTCTTGCTGTCATAACATTGATAAGCCCGTACATAAAGGGTACAGCGTGACCGCTCATTGACATTCCGCTGAGAGCAGTCAGGACTATGGACAGTAGCAAAAGCGTGTTCGCCGCTGTCATGATAATGCGATAGGGCGTATATTTTCCCTTGAAAACAGATCTATACCATTTGTGGTTCAGAATGTGGTGCAGTATCAGCGTTGCCGTCATGCCGATTCCCAGCCATTCGTGAAGCACATCACCTGTTACCTGAAAAGCCATAAGAAACATCAAAAGGACTGTCAGCACCACATCGACTATCCTTTTGATGATACCTGTCTTTGTCTGCATAACAGTCCTCCTTGTTTAATTCACGCTGTTTATCCAGTCTGTCAGTTCGCTCTCGGATATATCAGCGTCAAGCCTGCCGCCTTTGAGCCAGTTCCCGCTTCCTGCCTGTGAAGCAAGGTTACTGCCGCTTCTGCCGATCGGACTGCTGCCCGAAGTGCAGAACGGAATGA
>JAEEJW010000236.1 GCA_016282095.1 Ruminiclostridium sp.
AACAAGTTCGTTGCAGGCTTCATCGGCACACCTCAGATGAACTTCATCGATGCCAAGCTCATCATGATGAACGGCAAGTACACAGTTGAGTTCGGTTCCGAAGATACAAAGACCTCCAGAGGCAGAAAGTTCTATGTTGAGATCCCGACAGCAAAGGCTGACGCAGAAGCTCTGAACTACTATGTTGACAAGGACGTTATACTCGGCGTAAGACCCGAGAGCATCCACGATGAGGAAATGTTCATCTCCACAGCTACAACAGGCATCATCGAGGCTAACGTAGACGTAACCGAAATGATGGGTGCTGAGACTTACCTCTACCTCACCTGCGAAGGTATGCCGATCACAGCAAGAGTTTCGCCTCGCTGCACAGCTCGTCCTCAGGACGTTGTCAAGCTTGCTATCGATCCTAACAAGATCCATCTGTTTGACGCTAACGACGAGCACGCTATCCTTTCATAAGAATAACGATCCGAAGCCCCGCATTAAGCGGGGCTTTTATTTTATCTGCTGTTCTCTGCCCCGTAGTCCGGAGCCTTTCAGATATGGTACTCATGAGCGGGTCTGCAAGGCGAAGCGATTCAGTTTAGGGTCCACCCCTTTTTAAAGGGGTGGCCGCCGGAGGCAACTCAAAAAAACTAAAGCGCAAGCGACCCCTCAAACCCTGAATACACACTTACTCTTTTCTTTTATATATGGTAAAGCGCTGAGCCCTCGTCCCCGAAGCTGCCTGTGTTATTTTTATCTATTTATGGTTTCTTTTACTATTGCTTTTTTCTTCTATATATGGTATAATTATATTTTGGAAAAATGACAAAATGAAAGGACGATAAGTTTGGCAGTTATCATTTCGATCGTCAACCAGAAAGGCGGCGTTGCAAAGACCACAACTGCGGTCAACCTCGGCGCGGCTCTGGGAAATATGGGAAAGCGCGTACTGATCGTAGACCTTGACCCGCAGGGCAACGCGACTGCGGGACTCGGCATTTCCGGCGGCGCGAAGCGCGAGCTCGAACACACGACTTATGACGTGATAATGGGCGAGGTCAGACCCGCCGACGCGATCATAAAGACAGAGTTCAAGAACCTGTCCCTGATGCCTGCAACACAGTCTCTTGCAGAGGCGGAGATAAAGCTCCTGCGCTTTGAGAACAAGAATATGCAGCTCAAAAAGGAGATCCTCCAGATACGCGAGAACTTCGACATCATCATAATCGACTGTCTGCCGTCCCTGGGAGTGCTGGCACTGAACGGCCTGAACGCCTGCGACCGCATCATAATCCCGATGCAGTGCGAGCCTTACAGTCTTGAAGGTGTTGCGGAGCTCATCGCCACTGTAAAACGCGTCAAGAAATCCAGCAACCGCAATTTGCAGATAATGGGCATCGTATTCACTATGGTGGACTCCAAACTGAAAGTCAACCGCGAGGTAATGCGCAGCATAAAGTCGAAGTTCCCGGAAGACCTGTTCTTCAACGCGGAGATACCGAGAAATGTTCGCATAGCCGAAGCACCCAGCCACGGCGAGCCTATAACCTACTACGATCCGAGCTCCAAAGGCGCGGACGCATATATCAGGCTTTCCAAGGAAGTAGCAAGAAAATGCAAGGCAATAGAAGAAATGCTTTGAGGAAGGAGCGCAAATGGCCAAAAAAACAGGACTCGGTGATAATTTTGCCGACCTCTTCGATGACGGACTTTTCAGTTCCGATGACAACACCGTTCCCCAGAAGCTGAGACTGTCCGAGATCGAGCCCAACAAGAAGCAGCCCCGAAAGAACTTCGACGAAGAAGCGCTTCAGGCTCTCGCTGCAAACATCGCGGAAAACGGCGTTATACAGCCGCTCACGGTAAGGCCCTACGGCGACGGCTATCAGATCGTTGCAGGTGAACGCCGCTGGCGTGCTGCCAAGATAGCAGGACTGAAGGAAGTCCCCGTCCGTATCATGGATCTGACCGACGAGCAGACCATGCAGATAGCTCTGATCGAAAACCTCCAGCGTGAAGATCTGAACCCCATAGAAGTGGCGTTCGGCTACAAGCAGCTGATAGACGCGTTCAAGATGACCCAGGACGAAGTTTCAAAGGTAGTCGGAAAGCCCCGCTCTTCGGTGGCAAACTCACTCCGCCTGATAACCCTGCCCGAGGACATACAGCAAAGCGTCAGCAGAGGCGAGATCTCCGTCGGACACTGTAAGGTGATACTCGGAGTTCAGGACACGGATATCCAGCATATCCTCGCGGAAAAGACCATAAAGGACGGCATAAGCGTCCGTGCCCTTGAAAGACTCGCAAAGCAGATGACCGAGGAACGCCCTGTCAAGCCTAAACCTCCGCGGGATACCTACCTCGTGGAAGCCGAGCTCAGCATGACCGAGCATATCGGCAAGCCTGTGCGTATAGACAAGTCCAAGGATAAATATACATTCAGTATAGAGTGCGCCAGCGAGGACGAGCTGAAAGAGCTGATAAAGTACCTCTCAGAACTGAAAAAGTGACCGGCAATTACCGGGGAAGGAAGAGAGAGTGCAGGAAGGAAGCCCCTTTCCGGGAGGAAAGTCGCTCCCTCCCTCCCCTCTCCCTCCCTCCCCCGTACCCACTCTCTCCCTCACCCCTCCCTCCCGCGGGAAAGGCCAGTCGCTTCGCCTTGCAGACTCGGTAAGCAGTGCTCTTTTACTACCGACTGCGAAACACAGGTTTGCGGTACGATTTAAGAATAAAATAAAAGTCAAAAAATATGAAAGGATATATAAAACAATGATCGACATCAAATTTCTCAGAGAAAACCCCGAAGCAGTAAAGGAAAACATCAGGAAGAAGTTCCAGGATCAGAAGCTCCCCCTCGTTGACGAAGTCATCGAGCTC
>JAEEJW010000237.1 GCA_016282095.1 Ruminiclostridium sp.
AGATTCCTGATAACGGCAAGGACTTCACCTACCATGGTGGGGTCAAGGGCCGAAGTCGGCTCGTCGAACAGTATTATCTCCGGGTGCATGGCTATCGCGCGCGCAATTGCCACTCTCTGCTTCTGACCGCCGGAAAGCTCGTTGGGATAGTTCTTCGCCTTTTCCGCGAGACCCACGCGTTTCAGCAGCTCCATGCCTTCCTTGTACGCCTGATCCTTCGGTATCTTCAGCAGGTTCACCGGCGCGGAGATGACATTTTCGATGATATTGAGATTTGCAAACAGATTGAAGGACTGGAACACCATTCCCATTTTGCGCCGCACCAGCGATATGTCGCATTTGGGGTCGGTTATGACTTCGCCGTCCACTGTCACGGTGCCGGAGGTAGGCTCCTCAAGCTGGTTCAGGCAGCGCAGCAGCGTTGATTTTCCTGTACCCGACGGTCCTATCACGGAGATGATGTCTCCTTTGTTTATTTCAACGGACACATCTTTCAGCGGCGTGATGTTCGGATATTCTTTTCTTAAATGTTCGATCTTTATCATGCTCATTTCAGGTATCCTCATTTACTGTGATTGCTTTTTTCATCATAATTCGCAGGCCTGCCTGACACGCTTCACTTACTGCTGTCAAACACGGTGCAGGGCTTTGAAGTGGCTTTGATGCCGTTGACACCGTTTATCAGCACCTCGCCCCAGTCGCCGGACAGCACCGAGCCGTCCCATTCTTCGGCAATATCGAGATACTCGACTCCGCCGCCGTTGCCCTTCCACGACCAGCCCAGATAGCCCGTGCCGGTCTTTTCGCAGTATTCCATTATGAAGTCTTCTTTTACGTCACCGTCGCTGTGCTTGTAGCCGAACTCGCCTATGCACAGGCAGAGACCCTGCTCCAGCGCACCGTCGATGTTCTTCTTTATCGAACCCTTGCTCTTTCCTGCCGAGCCGTACATATGTATCGAGAACATGGTATTTCCCAGCTCATCGGAAGCCAGCACACGCCTGCCTTCCGTCGCTACGCATTCGCCGTACTGTCCCCAGCCGGCAGCATCGACCATTATGGTATTCTTTATGCCCGCTTCGCGGAGCTTCGGGATAACTCCGATGTAGGCATCAGCCCATTGTTTGTCCTTGCCCCATGAACCGGACCATTCATTCGCGATATTGAGTATCACCCAGTTCTCGCGGCCGATGAGAGCGTCCTTTACCTCTATCCAGTAATCGGCTATCTTCCCGAGCACTTCAGGGTCGTCATTGCCGGTGCCGTCGTGCACCTCGACTATAGCCGTCATTTTCAGTTCCCTGCACTTGTCGGTGAGCTTGTTTATGTTCTCGACGCTGTCCTTTTCCCACTGTATGCCGTTGGCAAGCACCAAACGCACGCAGTTGGCACCCGCAGCGGCTATGGCTTCAAGAGCTGTGTCGTCCTTGTCCTTGAACCATGCGTGAGGATGGTTTATGCCGCGCATGACGAAGGTGTTGCCGTTGGCATCCAGCAGAGCCGTGCCGCTAACTTTGAAACCGCCCGAAGCCCTGGCTTCTTCTATCGCCTGCTCCGCGACGGCGGCAGTCGTAGGTATGGGGGCATCCGGCGCCGGTTCAGGCGTACATCCCGAGAATATCATCACGGCTATAAGAGCCGCTGCCTTGAATATTAGTCCTTTCATAGCTGTTCCTCCGCTTCGTCGTATAAGGTCGCATCATAGTCCGCGGTTCGTTCTTCAGTCTTCTGCCCGCATAATTTATAAACCGTATTTTCGCATATTATACCATTGTTTATTGTACACCAGAATGCCGTTTTTGTCAATAGAAACAAGTCAAAAAGCGGCCTGCACACAGCCACGGTATGTGCAGGAATATATGTCAGGCTCAATCCGTCTTTCTGACGAACAAATGAAAAAAAGAGCCGGAGCTTTTCGCTCCGGCTCTCTTCATGTCCGTTATGAAATTGCGATATACTTCGTTTCAGGCAGCTTCGGTTTGGGTTCCTTCTTCGGGATATCTATCTTCAGCACACCGTTGTCGAACTTCGCCTTTATGTCCTCCTGTGTGATCGCGTCACCGACAAAGAAGCTTCTGGACATCGAGCCCGAATAGCGTTCCTGGCGTATCAGCTTGCCCTTCTTGTCCTTCTCGTCCTTGTCGAGGCCTTTCTCGGCGCTTACAGTCAGGTAGCCGTCCTCCAGGCGGAGCTTTATCTGCTCCTTCTTGAAGCCCGGCAGGTCGATATCCGCCTCAAAGTGATCGTCGTGCTCATGCACATCGGTCTTCATGACGTGCGAAGCCTTCTTGCCGTACAGCTTCCTGTCAATGTCACCGAATTCCCCGAACGTCGGGAAGCTCATGTCCATAAAATCGTCAAACAGGTTTTCACCGAAAATTGCAGGCAGTAACATAGGTCATTCCTCCTTCATACTCTTCAACATTATTGCCTTGAATGTGTCCGAGCAGAGGCACGGAGGGTTCCGGTATGAGGTATATATCTTTCTGAGCTCCGCCTCATACCGTCTCTGTTCCTTTGTTCAACTCCTATTATAGCACAATTTTTAGCACTGTCAAGGGGAGAGTGCTAATTTTCTCAAACTTTTCACATTTTTCATATTCCCGTCACATATTCGGTTCTTCTTCCGCAAGGGGCGCCAGATCCATACAAAGCCACCGGCATCTGTTGTACAGATCCTCGAAGTCCTCATCCGAAGGCTCGGCATTTCCCTCCCGCAGCTCATCGCGCAGCTTACGGGCCAGGCACATAATCCACTCGGCGCCCGCTGTGCGCGAGCAGCTTTTCAGTGTGCCGAGCTTGTATATGAGCGTTTCCATGTCTCCCGACCCGCGGCATCCGCTTATCTCTTTCAGGAGCGGCGGTACCATGCGGGCATAAGTCGCCAGCACCCTTATATAGATCTCCTCCGAGCCGGAATTGCGTATTCCCGCAAACACGTCTATCTCCGGCAGATTGAATATGAAATCCGGCAGAGCGCGTTTCTGCTTCTTCTCATTCTCTGACGGCTCTGCGGCCGGCTTCTTCTTATCCTCCGGCAGGTATTCATACATCATATCTTCGAGTTTCGCGGAGTCGATAGGCTTCGTCAGATAGTCGTCAAAGCCCGCCTCAAGATACTTCTCCCTCGCGCCGGAAATGGCGTTGGCGGTAAGGCAGATCACCGGTGTGTCAGCGTTCGGATTGCTCTCTGCGTTTTTCAGTTCGTTGAGAGTTTCAATGCCGTCTTTACCCGGCATCATGTGGTCGAGGAAGATGATATCGTACTTGTTCTTCAGCGCAAGGACTATTCCCTCATCGCTGCTCTCCGCCGTGTCGATATTCACGCCGGTCTGCTTGAGCAGGCTCCGGAACACGACTATATTCATGTGCGTATCGTCGATCACAAGCACCCTGGCTTCGGGAGCAGTGAATTTTTCCCTGTACTTCCTGCGCTCGGACATCGCCTGCTTATACGCCTTTTCATAGCTGCCTATGGGCGTCGGCTTAACTACGCCCTGTTCTAGTTCAAAACTGAACACCGAGCCCTCGCCGTAGACGCTCTCGACTTTCAGCGAACTGCCCATCATAGAGAGCAGATTCGTTGTTATCGACATACCGAGGCCTGTGCCTTCGACAGTGCGGTTGCGTTTTTCTTCAATGCGCTCGAACTCCGAGAACAGCTTCGCCATATCCTCCTGCTTTATCCCTATGCCCGTATCCCTGACAGCGACCCGCAGTATCACGCGATCCGGGTCGTTTTCAACCTTACGGCTGCTCATGCTGAAGGTCACGCTGCCTTTTTCGGTGTACTTTACGGCATTGGTGAGGATATTCGTTATGATCTGTTTCAGGCGCACCTCATCACCGTGCAGGAATTCCGGCATCTCCGGGTCGAAGTCGGTCACTATCGCAAGTCCCTTGTTCTCCGCCCTTGTGCGAACCATATTCACAAGATCACTCAGCACGTTCACAAGGTCGTAGTCAACGGGGATTATTTCCATTTTTCCCGCCTCTATCTTCGAGAAATCGAGGATATCATTTATGAGACCAAGCAGCGTCGTGCCGGCTGTCCGGATATTCTCGGAATAAGCGAGTATATTGCTGTCGGTGCACTCGCGCAGCACCATTTCGTTCATGCCGAGAACCGCGTTGATAGGAGTCCTGATCTCATGGGACATATTGGACAGGAACGCTGACTTCGCCTCACTGGCGGCAATGGCGCGTTCGGACATATCAATGAGCTTTTCACGCTCGCGGTGTTCCTTGTCGATATCCTCGAAAAGTCCGAGGACGTGCAGCGGCTCACCCTCCGGAGAGCGCTCGGAGACTATGAATCGGCCGCGGCGCCACTTTCTGTCCGAACTCAGATACTCCATGGCAACGGTCTCGTCACCGGCAAGACGTTCGGCTATCGTGGACAGGTCAACAAATCCGAGCATAGCCTCGTGGGACGACGGATCGGTAAGCTGCCGCACAGCGTCCCTGAGCACATCCTGCGAACCTCCGCCTGCTCTGCTCACAAGCTCCGCGAGCCGGCCGCTGCCGTCCTTGACCGCGCTGAACGTATCGTTCGTAAGGTCGAAATCATAAACAGACATATAGATATCAGCTATCGAGGACATCTGGTTCCGCAGCTTGTCGGCAACAGCAGTGAGCTTGTCGCGTGCCTTCCTTTCCTTGTCGATGTTTTCCAGCATCCAGATGACCCGTACCACCTTGCCCTCGGGTGTACGCTCGGAAACCACATACCTTGCTCTTACCCAGATATTGCCGTAGCTCAGATATTCGAGGGTTATTGTGTTGGTATCGGCCATACGCTCGTCAATAGTCGCCATGTCCGCGAAATCTATCGCCGCCTGCTTGGTGGGGCTTTCGGGCAGGCCGTTCATTATGGAGAAGAAGATGTCCTGCATATTATGGTTGCAGGCGCTGACTGCTTTTTCGATAGCAGGGTTTGCGTTCTTTATCGCGGAAACGGAATTGTCGAGAATGTCAAGTTCGCAGAGAGATATATAGATATCCGCAGCCGATTCGAGCTGCTGCCGGAGCTTCTCCGCCGCCTGTGAGAGCTTGTCTCTTGCGGTCTTTTCCTCGTTTATGTTCTCCAGCATCCAGAGCAGGTGGGTTATCTTCCCGGAGTCGTCACGCTCGGAGACCACATAGCGCGCTCTGACCCATATATCGCCGTAACTAAGGTATTCGAGCGTCAACGTGTTTGTCCCTTTCATGCGCACGTCAATATCCGAGAGGTCGCAGAAGTCTATTGCTGCCTGCTTTGTCGGGCTGTCCGGAAGCCCCTGCATTATGCCGGAGAATATCTCCTGCATATTATGGTCACATGAGGCGACGGCTTGTTCTATGGCGGGATTCACATTCTTTATGGCGGTGACGCTGTTGTCCGGGATATTGATGTCACACAGCGACATATAAATGTCCGCCGTGGACTCCAGCTGGGTGTACAGATGCCCTGCTACGAGGTCCTTTTTCTTTATGCTTATCATGACCATGGCAAGGATAAGCACCGTCACCATGATCGCTACGGCGCTCGCCAGCATCATGATATTCAGCGGGCGGTAAGCTTCCTCCGATGCAACGACTGACACGCTGTACCAGCCGTTGCGCAGACCCTCGGCGTAGACGATGTAGTGTCTGTAGCCGTGGTCAAGCTCGAACCAGTTTTCGGGATCGCTGTAAAGCTTCTCCGCTATCATGCAGCCAAGGTCTCCGGAACCGTCGAGATAGTTCCTGCCCAGCTCTGCCTTGTCACTGTGGGCAACTACCGTCCCCTGACTGCTCAGCAGCATATCCGCGGTATTGCCGTTGTCCGCGGAGATCCTCTCGATTATGTCCTGTATGTCCTCCATAGTGATATCGAGAGCAACGACTGTCTTGCCGTCGTTCATGCACTTTGCCAGAGTAAGTATCACATTGCCGGACTGCATATCCAGATAGGGGTCAATGACTGTTATCTCACCCCTGTTCTGAATGGAATTCACATACCACGGGCGTTCGGTCGGCACATAGTCCTCGTCAGGTACCCAGCCTCCGCCGTCATAATATTCACCGTTTATGTAAGCATAAAGTCCTGTAGTGTTGGGAACCAGCGAATGGGTGATAATATGTGTCTCACTTGTCAGGTACCCCACCATTTCTTCCTCGGTGGCATTGCGCAGCATAAGGGTCTCCAGCGAGAACTCCGCAAGTTTAAGCGCGTCAACACTTGCAGACAGATAATTGTCGAATTCCTCCGCAGCCTTCACTGCGCTCAGTTTGCCGCGCTCGGTTATTCCCGCCCGCGTTTCCGAATAGAGCAGGCTGTTATATACGATAATAAGCGCAATGAAAAACAGCATCACGAACATATAAGCCAGTACGCTTTTTATGTCATAGCGTTCCAGCAGAGCTTTGATTTTCTGAAAATTCGCGTTCATCGTGTTCTCCAGTCATTGGCAGCATTTGTTGAAAACCGACAAAAAATATAATTATTTATAATATTATACCATAAAAATGTCAAAATGTAAATAGCAGAAATGATATTTTTACGCAAAAAACGCACCATTAACGGTTTCCCGATAACGGTGCGCAAGACATATATACGATCAGTTCACACAGGCGGCGGTATGCGCCGGATACCATTTCTCAAACCACGCCGTGAAGATCCCCATTATCATCGGAGCCACAGAACACAGTATCAATGCGGCTGTTGTCAGACCGGAGCTCTGCATGATGAACGCAGTCGGAGCAAGTATCAGGTACAGCACTCCCCAGGCCGCGGCAAGTATGCGGTTCGCGGTAACGAATATCGGGTTGGAAAGAGCCTTCTCGCCGCCGTAGCCGTACTTCACATACGCCGCGCACAGTGGTTCCTTCGTGAACGCAGAGAGCAGCCACATCAGCCCGAAGATCAGATACCCGATATCCGGTATCAGCCTTCCGGCAAGCACAGTATCCACTCCCCACAGCCCCGTTGTGTGAAACACCAGAGCCAGCAGCGACAGCGCAGATACCGATACTCCCGTAAGCCTGTCGTATTTCGTGGTCTCATGCCCGGCAAGTATGAGCGGCATAACAGCACTCCCCGCCGCCGCTATGACCGCACCGACGAATGTGTCTGCCGGCACGGCGATCCACAGCAGCATCCATACCGCTATCATCACCCACATAAGCGGCTTCTTCGTTTTCAGCGGAGCAGGTTCTCCGGACTCTGCGCCGGAAGAGCGGCCGTTCTGCGGAAAGAACTTATCCCAGTTTATCATCAGTGAAAAGTCTCCGGTAACACGGTAAAGGTGCTTTGCCAGCGCCTCCGAACCGCTTGTCTTGTTTTCTGCGATATCCGTCCATACCTGCCACGGAGTATCTATTCTCGTCGTGAAGGTCAGACTTCCGTCGGTGAAAACCTCGCTGCCGTTCCTGCCCAGCTTAATCTGATAGGTCTTTCCGAGGTCGGTATAGCTGATCTCCAGCACACGATCACGGCCGTCCCAATTCTTCGGGTCGTATAAAGCCGCCATTTGTCTTGTAAATACAAGGCTTTCGTCGAGCTTCTCGCCGGTTTCCTTACTTATGCCCCAGCTTGCGTCCGCCATTTCCTCGAACACTTCCTTCGGGAAAAGCATGGTGTCGAGTTCAGCGCGGGTCTCCGCAGTTATACCGCCGCAGGCATACTCGCGGCCTGCCCTGCGTACCGACGCAAGATATTCGTCCGTCCGGGTCGACAGCGAAGACACGGAGAACAGTTCACCCTGCCCGCAGAGTATAGTCTCGTAATTGTTCTTGCCGCAGATATGGTCGAACATTCCCAGCACAGCGTCATAATTACCCTTTGCGGAATAAAAGCCGCAGGTGGAAACTATCAGATACTTCTTCCCTGACATATCATACCGCACGGGGTGGCTGCCGCTGCCGACACCGTCCGTCCTGTCCGTCATGAACGGCAGAACATTCGGCAGCATACGGTCTATCATATTCTTCATAACTCCGGGAACGCTGAAATAGTACAGCGGGAAGCTGTATATTATCATATCCGCCTTTACGATCTTTTCAAGCAGTTCCGTCATATCGTCCTTTATAGCGCATTTGCCCGGCGTGGTCTTCCAGCAGCAAAAACAGCCCCGGCAGCCCTTTATATCAAGTTTCTGTAATTCCACGGTCTCGATACTGTTCTCACCGGCTTCGGCCATGCCCTCCACAAAGGCATTCGTCAGATGCATCGTGTTGCTTTTTCCGCTTTTCGGACTGCCGTTCAGTATCAGTATTTTCATTTCTCTTTCCCCTCCAGTATAGCAATGCATTTATCGCACCATTCACAGAGCATGGCGGTGTACATTATCCCGTATTCCACCGTCATGCGCCAGTAGAGTGCCTTTTCCGGCGCGTCTATCACTGCCGAATAAAAATCCGACTTCTGCACGGGTGTGCCGAGACCTCCGCCAAAACGCAAGGCACTTTCTTTAAGCCGCGTGAAGAACTTTATGTTCTCCTCAGCGGGCAGCTCGCCACGGAAGAAAGTCAGCATCAGCAGACCGCTTCGTGTTGAGAAGCCGTCCTCGCTGCACAGCCAGTTTATCAGCTCCGCCCTGCCTGCGTCGGTTATTGTGAATATTTTCTTGTCGCCGCCGCTGCCCTTTACCGGTTCGTCCGTCACAAATCCGGACTTTTTCAGTGTTTGCAGCTCACGGTATATCTGGCTGGTCTGGGCACTCCAGAAGTAGCTCAGTGAATCCCGGAATACCTGCATTATCTCATATCCGCTCATGCTGCCGTAATTCAGCAGTCCGAGTATCCCGTGCTTAAGCATCCTCATCATCCTTTCCGCTATTCCACTTGTGGAATATATTTCCATTATACTTCCACAAGTGGAATATGTCAAGAGCTTTTATACATTTTTATGCAGTTTTTCCTTTCCGGCTTGTTATGCATTGCCTGTTTCAGGAAAAAGGCACTAAAAACTGCTCCTTCTGACTACCAGAAGGAGCAGTTTTCTTCTCAATCCAATAACGAATCGGTAAAAGTTTCTCTAAAAGAGTATCCTCGGCTTCAGCGCCGGGATCAGCTTCCTAGCGCGGTGCGCGGCAGGTCGGCGAGGATAAACAGCGTCTTGATATCGGCGGTGCCGACTTCGGGGATATTGAGCTCATAATGGAATCGCGGCTTGCCGTCAACTATTTCAACAGTTACGCCTTTATCGGTATCGACGGTTATACTGCCGGAGCCCAGAAGCACCACATCGTATGCGAGTATTCTTTCTGTGAAGTCGAGGTTTCTGTCAATTATGCCGTTGCCGTACTTTGCGCGGAAATCATTGAGCTCTTCCTGGCTGGTGACAAGGCCGCTTACGTACATACCTTCGCCCTCGAAATAATTAGTCGAATAGCTGAATCCTGCCGGATAAGCGATGTTCTGACTGTCCTGGGTCTGCTGCTGGCCGGAGTCTGGAGACTGGGTGTTGTAGCTGCGGGGCCCCTGCGAGAAGTAGTCGGAGATGATGCGGACGAGCATTTCGTTGAGCTTCTCGACCGAGTAATCGCCGATAGTGGGCTCGAGGTGCGAGCCGCCGATGCCGCTGTCGTCTGTGAGGAACGTGTAGGTCCCGCCGGTTGCGATAGCCATGGAGCGGCAGAGGAACTCGGTGTCGGTGTCAACGCCGCTGGAAGCAACGGGGATAATGCGGATGCCCTTCTGCGCCGCCAGCGTAAGGATATTTGAAAACTGCTGTATCGCGTCACCGTCGTGGGGCGGAGCGTCAAGCACGAGGAACATGAGCTTTTCGCTGTCTTCACGCCAGTCGTGACCCGATATACCGTTGAGGAGCGCTGCCGTGACTGCTTCGGGGTAGTCTCCGCCGCCGTCGGCGCGCTGCTCTTTAAGGAGGTCGAGCGCGCTGCTGATATTATTGGTGAAGCCATAGTCGCGGACAACGTAGTCGTCGCCCTCGTCGCGGTAGAAGTTCACGCTGAGCATCGTGTCGGCGTTCGTAGTGTTCACTACCGTGTCGATCACGCTCGCAAGCTCGGTCTGGAGGTATCTCAGCTCGTCGCCCATGGAACCGGTGGTGTCGATCATGAACATAAGATCGAGCTTTGTGCGCATCGGAGCCGTCTCGGATATGCCGACCTCGATTGGCTCGTCGGTCTTTCCGTAATCGGCGGGAACATCGGCGATCACGGCTTCGCCGTCGGCTTTCTCAATTATGATCTTATCCGGGGCGGTATAAGTGCCGGTTCTGATCCCCGCGAAGAGGAATGCCTCGCCGCGGCTGTCTGTAACGGCCTCCCAGAGCAGAGTGCTGCCTGCTGCGAGCTTGACCGTGAGACCCGCAGCGGGTGCGCCGTTTCCGGTAACTCTCACAAACACGCGGTTAATCGTGTTGACTTTAAATCTGTCGGTGAGATCGCTCCAGTCCTCGCGCTGTCCCATGAGACTGCGCCAGAAGGCGAAGTTGGTGTTGTCGCGCCATTCGCCGCCTGTGAGCAGACCCGCCTGTAACTGTGAGTAGTCGGGGTAGTCGATGTAGTCGGGCAAGATGACCGCTGATTCGTATGCGTCGTCCCACACGTAATCATCGACGAAGAACTCGGCGTCGTACATCGCGGCGGGCATCGTGGTTATTGCGGGAACCGTCTCGCACATCAATGCATCGAGGTCGATCCCTAAGCCTGCCTCGGGGGAGGGCGCCTCCCCGGCTGCGGAGACTTTGTCTTCGGCGCTCTTCGTAGTCTCTGCGTCTGCGCCGACTGACGGTGCTGGCGCCGCTGCGGTAGTCGATGCTGCCGCTGCCGTAGTCGATGCTGCCGCTGTCGATCCGGCTGCCGTCGTTCCTGCCGACGGAGCTGCCGAAGCCAGAGCTTCCGAAGCGGGAGAAGCGGAGGGAACCGTTGTTGCGCCGGATTTGTCGGAGGCTCCGCCGCCTGCGCAGGATGCCGCGCTGATCGTGAGAGCTGCTATAAGTAATGCTGCTGTGATCTTCTTTTTCATATTCATCATCCTTTCCCGTGATTGGGCTTTCTGAATATAACACTCTGCGAAATGACAAAAGGTTGCAGAATTTTGTGGTTTTTTCGGGAAAAAGAAGAAACGGGGGTGTGCAGAGCCCCCGCTTGACTATCGCTACATATTATGATATAATAGTATAAATCTCTGCAACCTTTAATAGCTTCGCAAAGTGTTATATACAAAGGACACGAAAGGAGCTGTCATCATGAAAAGAATATATAAACTTCTTGCACCGCTGCTTGCGGCGGCACTGTTATCCTCCTGCGCACCGCAGACCCCCGGCGTGCAGAACAAAGAACCGGAGACTTCCGGGATTACCGCAAAGACAACCAAAGCCCCGTCCGTGAACGTCATGGGACAGGTCATCTACGACGAGCTTCACTATAAAACCGAAAAGAACGCCGAACTCGTGGTTTTCCGCTGCGGCGACGATTTTTACACCGACCCGTGGGATGCCGACGATCCCCTCAACTGGTGGCTGCGCGTCGAAGGCACTGTCCCCGCGGATCTCGAAGCCATGCCCGACGGCAGCTTCGGAGTGCTCAAAGCCGATATCACCCGCCTCTCCGGAGGCATAGCGGGCTACTGCGGGCAGCCCGAGATAAAAAAGGTGAAGAGCTTCAGCGCTGTCACCGTCGATGAGGCGGTCGCAAAATGCGGCCTGACATCGTACAGCACCGGCGAGACAGCCTACAACGAACCGCAGCTCTGCACGGTCGGAGACAATACTTTCATTGTAATGAAAAGCTACGGGATACGCGTTTACCTCGACGGGCAGCTCTTCGGGGTATTCGACACGGTCTATGAGGCCGAGGCCGCAATGGGTCTGCACGGCATACCCGACTCCAACGTTCAGTTTGAAGAGCAGCACAGTCTGCCGCTGTATGTGTTCCGATGCGGGGATTTCTACTTCGCGTACTGTCAGTATAACGTCAGCAAAGGCTGCTGGGGATATCTGCTCAACAGAGAAATGCAGAACAAAGGCATGGGCTTCACGCTCGAGGACGGCGAGGCCGGAGTTATTGACCACACGGATTTCATGGTCGTCAACGGCGGGGAAGAGAGTTACATCAACGCTATCATGCTCACCGAGGATAAGGAGCCCGAGATAATACGCTTAGGCACTCTTACTCTGAACCTCTCTCCCGGACACTGGGAGGATGACCCGCAGAAGGTCATGTACGAGATGCGGGATTACAAAGCGGGCGATACAGTGATATTCCTGTCCGGCGGCAAATATCACGTTTACAGCGACCACGGCGGTGAGCGGACTCTCATCGGCGTGTACGAACATTCCGATGAGGTCGATGAGGCTCTGGGCTGGGACAGGGAGAACAGAGCATACTATTGATTTGAACGGGGAAAATATGGACGAACACATACGGACACTGCTGATACTCATACTGCTGGTATTCGTGTCGGCATTCTTTTCGGCAGCGGAGACCGCCTACACCAGTGCGAACAAGATACGCCTGCGCAGCCGGGCTGAAAACGGCTCGAAGAAAGCGGCACGCGCCCTCGCGATCATCGAGCGCTATGACAAGACGCTGACGACCATACTTATCGGCAACAACATCGTGAATATCCTCACCTCTGCTCTCGCGACGGTGATGTTCATTTCGCTGCTCGGCGAGCGCGGAACGGCGGTATCCACCGCAGTGGTGACGGTAGTCGTGCTGATATTCGGCGAGATACTGCCCAAGACCATCGCGAAGATACACGCGGAGAAATTCGCCTGCGCGATAAGCGGTATAATGAAGTTCCTCACCGTGGTCTTCACGCCGCTTTCAGCCGTATTCATCCTTCTCCAGAAGGGCGTTTCCCGCATATTCCGCGTCAGGGATGAAGAGGTCAGCATGACCGAGCAGGAGCTTATGCAGATAATCGATGAGATCGAGGACGAGGGCGTTCTCGAGGAGCAGGAGAGCGAGCTTGTCCGCAGCGCCCTTGAGTTTGACGAAACCCTTGTTTCCGCGATAATCACTCCTCGTGTCAATGTTGTCGCGGCGGAGATAAACACCGGTGTGGACGAGATGCGCGATCTCTTCCTGCGCGAGGGATATTCCCGGATACCCGTATACGAAAAGACCATAGACCACATCGTCGGCATCGTGAAGCACAAGGATTTCTTTGAAATGCTGGTGCGCGGCGAGAACTTCTACGTCCGCGACGTGGTCAAGGAGACCCTGTTCGTACCGAGCCTTATGAAAATATCCGATGTACTGCGGCAGATGCAGCGCAGGAAGATACACCTCGCGGCGGTAGTCGATCAGTACGGCGGCACCGAAGGAATCGTGACCATGGAGGACATCATGGAGGAACTGGTCGGTGAGATCTGGGACGAAAGCGATGAAATAACCGCTCCGGTGAAATTTATAAACGACAGCGTCTTCGAGACCCGCGGCGACGTTACCCGCAACGACTTCAACCGCTACTTCGAGGACAGATTTGAGATAGTCTCCGACAGCAACACCGTCGGCGGCTGGATATACGAGCTTTTCGGACGCATACCGAACGAAGGCGAATCGGTTACAACCGACGATTTCCGCATAACTGTCGAGAGTCTGGACGACCTGCGTGTCGGGAAGCTGCGCTTTGAGATACTTAAAAAGCAAGAGGACGAACAGGAACACAAATGACGTTTTATGTGGCAGTTACCGTGGTATGCGTGACCGCCTTCGCAGCGGACATGATACTGCGCTATATGGAAAAAATACGCTCCTTCGGAATGGAGGAGCGTTTGCATAATATCAAGGGAAAAACTATCCCGATAGAGGATTTCATTCCGCACAACATCACCATGGTGACCATATTCGGGACGGCGCTCGGAGTATTCGGCATCTTCACGAAGCTCATCGGGCTGCACCCCTTTGTCGGCTTTCCGCTGAGCGCGGCTTTCGGCTGTATCGTGAACTTCACGGTCATGCACTTCATCAAGCCCTTTGTGGCCAGCGTCACCGGTGACGAGCTCGATGCCCGCACCGATATAAGCGGAACCGAAGGCATCTGCACCGAAACCATACCTGCCGACGACTACGGCCGTGTGCGCATCGAGTATAAGGGCAGGCACTATGAGTTTGATGCCATATCCGAAAACGAGACCGACATAGACAAGGACGAGCCCATTGTAGTTCTCTATCGCGAGGACGGTATGTGCGTTGTGGAAAAGCAGTCCGAGGTGACGGATATACTGAATGAGGAAAGTTAAGTCGGAACAGTCGCTGGCGCTTGAGTTTTTTGCCCTGCGCGGGCCGCGCCAGCGTGACGCTGGACCCAATCGCTCCGCCTTGCTAATTCTCGGGTAGTACGCCTTTAGCATGAAAAAACAAAACCCAAAATAAAAAATCTGCTCCTTTTGTCAGTCAGAAGGAGCAGAATTATTTTATATTTGCAGTTTCTTTACCTTGTAAAGGCGCACTCATTTACGAGTCTGCAAGGCGAAGCGTTTAGTTTTAGGGTCCAGCCCTTTTTCAAAAGGGCTGGCCGCCGGAGGCACTCGAGCGTCAGCGACCTCTCTTCGTCCTCGAGCGTCAGCGGCTACTTCGTAAACACTTCCACTTTGTCGATCAGGATCTCGGTCACAGGCTTGCTTATATTACCGTGTCCGTCATCCTCTTTCTCGACAGCCGTAATTGCGTCGATCACATCAAAGCCTTCAACCGTCTGTCCGAACACGGTATAACCGCCGTCGAGGACAGGAGAGCCGCCTTTCTGCTCATAGGTCGAGATAACAGCATCCGTCACTGTGTCGAGCATTGCCTGAGCGCCCTTGTTATAATCGATATAGAACTGCTTCTGCATGGAGTAGTAGTCATAATAGGCCTTCATGCTGCTGTCGTTCGGATCGATCATCTTAAGGTACATATCCATGACTTCGGCCTGCTGTTTCGAGCCCTCAACATTCTGCTTATACAGGTCGGAAAGGCTGGTCTGGGGCGACTTGTTATTCACGATATAGAACTGGTCTGACTGGCCTCCGCCCGCGCTTGCCATACAGAGCGCACCGTAATAGTGGCGCATACTTGTGTTGACTTCACAGCTGAACGAGCCGCCGTCGAACGAGTCTCCGCCCGAGCCTATCCCGTTGGCGGAACCGCCCTGTATCATAAACTCCTCTATTATGCGGTGGAAGTTCCTGCCGTTGTAGGTACCGGCCTTCGCGAGTTCCGTGAAATTATATACCGCATAGGGAGCCTGATCGGGATAGAGTTTCACGGTGATATCGCCGTAGTCCTTTACACTTATGACGGCATAGGTATCGCCCGGCTGGAGAGTAACCTCTCCGGAGTTGCCGGCCTCCTTACTCTGGTACAGCCTGTATTCCGTAGGCTTGCTTTTGTCGGGGGCGTTATTTGAACAGCCGGTGAGCAGCATCAGTGCGCACACCGATACCGCGCATACGGTTTTTATTATATTATTCATTGTTGTTCTCCTTCATCGGAAAATGCAAAAGAACCGACTTGCATAGCAGACGGTTCTCCCACATCATACTCCGCTTTGTGCGGCGGTGAGACACGTCAGTCTATCTCTACCGCGACTTTTTCGCTGTGTCTTACCGCGCCCGCACGCATTATAGTTCTGATAGCCTTTGCAATGCGGCCCTGCTTGCCGATCACTCTGCCCATATCGCCGGGAGCGACATGGAGATGATAAACGATAGTTCCGTCTTCCTTCGGCTCGTCCGCGGTTATCTCTATCGCGGACTTATCCTCAACAAGCTCTTCCACCATTGCGTACAATAGTTCTTTCATAACTGCCTCCGGATAATCAGCCTACGCCATTGATCTTTAAGAGCTTCTTGACGGTATCGGTGGGCTGTGCGCCGTTCTTGATCCACTGCTGAGCCTTTTCGTTATCGATGCTGATAACCGAAGGATCCTTAGTGGGATCATAGTAACCGATCTCTTCGATGAAGCGTCCGTCTCTCGGATAACGGGAATCTGCAACAACTATCCTGTAGAAAGGAGCCTTCTTTGCGCCCATTCTTCTGAGTCTGATCTTTACTGCCATGTCTTTCACCTCCGAATAATTATTTGATATATAACACGGGTGACCCGCATTATCTCTTGTTAAAAGCCACCGCCGAAGCCGCCGGGGAATCCGCCGCCTCCGCCCATGCCGCCCATGCTGCGCAGCATCTTCATGGCGTTGCGCTTACCGCCCTTGCCGTTCATCTGCTTCATCATCTTCTGCATCATATCGAACTGCTTGAGCAGGTTGTTCACGTCCTCGACCTTTGTGCCGGAACCGGCTGCTATACGGCGCTTGCGCTTCGCGTCTATCAACGAGGGTCTTTCGCGCTCTTTCGGGGTCATGGAATAGATGATAGCCTTGGTACGCGGCATTTTCCGCTCGTCTATATCCTCTTCCTTGATCTTCCCGCTCAGTCCCGGTATCATATTGAGCAGGGATGTCATGCTTCCCATTTTCTCTATCTGCTCGAACTGCGCCAGCAGATCGTTCATATCGAACTTGCTGCTCTGGAGCTTTTTCGCCAGCTTCTCGGCTTCCTTCTCATCGTAGCTTTCCTTCGCTTTTTCGATGAGCGAGAGCACATCTCCCATGCCGAGTATGCGGTTTGCCATTCTGTCGGGGTGGAAGAGCTCAAGGTCATCGAGCTTTTCGCCTGTACCGGCAAATTTTATAGGCTTTCCGGTCACCGCAAGTACTGACAGCGCCGCGCCTCCTCTTGTATCGCCGTCGAGCTTGGTAAGCACGACGCCGGTTATTTCAAGTGTCTCGTTGAAGGTCTTCGCGACATTCACCGCGTCCTGACCTGTCATGGAATCGACAACGAGGAGTATCTCGTTCGGAACGGTCTCCGCCTTGATCTCTTTCAGCTCGTTCATGAGCTGCTCGTCTATATGCAGACGGCCTGCCGTATCGAGGATCACGACATCATAGCCGTTGTCCTTCGCGAACTTTATGCTTTCCCTTGCTATCTTAACGGGGTTTTCCTGCCCCATTTCAAACACTCTTGCGCCCGCCTTCTCTCCGACAACTTTCAGCTGATCGATAGCTGCGGGGCGGTAAATATCGCAGGCCACAAGCAGAGGTCTGCGGCTCTGGGCTTTCAGGTACTTTGCAAGCTTCGCGGCATGTGTCGTTTTACCTGCACCCTGTAAGCCGCACATCATTATAACACAGGGGGGCTTCGACGGGAAATCGAGTCTCGCGTTGGTGCCGCCCATGAGCTTGCAGAGCTCCTCATGGACTATATCTATTACCTGCTGGGCGGGAGTAAGGCTCTCCATTACCGCCGAGCCTACCGCGCGTTCGGAAACGTCCGCCACGAATTTCTTTACTACCTTGTAGCTGACGTCCGCTTCGAGGAGCGCCATCTTGACCTCGCGCATAGCTTCATTAACGGTCTTTTCGTTCAGCTTTCCGTAGCCTTTAAGATTCTTGAATACCTTGCCGAGCTTTTCCGACAGTCCTTCAAATGCCAAAGCGCTCACTCCTCTCTCAAAGCAGTTTCCTTATTTTTTCGGTGATATCCGTTATAGGTTCCGGCGTTTCTCCGAAACCTCCGGAGAAACCGAAAGTTCCCTGTGTTCCGCCGCCGGACAGCAAACCTCCGTCATTCAGACCGAATGACTGGAACATACCGACATCGTTAGTCTCCATGTTGTAACCGAACTGCACACCGCCGCCGTTCGCTCTCAGCCACTCCACACCGCGTTCGATCTCGCCGAGCAGCCTTTCTATCTCACGGTTTCTCTCCGCAAGTCCCATAAGCGACTCGAGCTCGTCCAGATGCTGTTCGCATTTCTGTATGCAGCCCATAACAGCCTGCCTTGTAACGCCCATGGTTTCCGCGATCTCGCCCAGCGACAGATCCTCGTTGTAGTAAAGATCGAGGGTCTCGCGCTGTTTGTCGGTCAGAAGCGGTCCGTATATATCAAAAAGTATCGTATAATCGAGATTCTTTGACATTGTATTCCTCCGGGCGGTCAAGCGTAAACCTCAGTTGGTTTACAGCAAGATTTATTATACCACAAATAACGGATTTGTCAAGCGTTTTTTAAAAATATTTTTTCAAGTCTCTTGACAAACTGTAACGCACCTGCTATAATTGTATACATAGAGGTTATACAATTTAGACTTTCATAGCAGTTGCAAATGCTATGGTAGTTTTAACCCCAGAGGAGTGTACACTATTATGAATATCAATATCAGCAACTCATCGGGTGAGCCGATCTATTTGCAGATCGCAAACCAGATCAAGACACTGATACTGGAGGGAAAGCTCAAAGAAGGCGAAGCTCTGCCTTCCATGCGTATTCTGGCGACAGAACTCCGTATCAGCTTTATGACGACCAAACGCGCCTATGAAGAGCTTGAACGCGACGGCTTCATTGAAAGCTACACCGGTAAGGGCTCATTCGTAAAGGCGCAGAATCTGGAACTCTATCGCGAGGAACAGATCAAGCGTATCGAATCCCTGCTTATGGAAGCAGGTGATACAGCGCGCAAAGCGGGCATCACGATTGATGAGCTCCACGAACTTCTTGACCTTGTAAACGGAGGGGAATGACATGAACGCATACGAAAATGCGATTGAGATCAGAGGCGTGACCAAGCGCTATGACGGGTTCACGCTCGACAATATCAGTTTTGATGTACCGAAGGGCTGTATAATGGGCTTTATCGGGCAGAACGGCGCAGGCAAGACCACAACTATCCGCAGCCTGCTGCATATCACTAATATCGACAGCGGAGAGATACGTCTGCTCGGCCTCGACCATATCAAGGACGAAACAGCTGCAAAAAAGCGTATTGCTGTGGTATTCGACGAACTGCCGTTCCACGATGTGTTCAATGTAAAGGACATGGCACGCATATTCGAGGGTATGTATCCGGAATGGGACAACGACGCGTATCTGCAATATACCGAACGCTTTCAGCTGCCGCAGAAAAAGAAAATAGGGCAGTTTTCAAAGGGCATGAAGATGAAACTGCAGATCGCCTGCGCACTTTCGCACAACGCGGAGCTGCTTGTCATGGACGAGGCAACTACCGGGCTTGATCCTGTTGTACGCGACGAGATACTTCACCTCTTCATGGAATATATGCAGAACGGCGAGCGCTCTGTCCTGATGTCCTCGCATATCACCTCCGACCTTGAAAAGATAGCCGATATGGTAACATTCATCGATAAGGGAAAGATCCTGCTGACGGGCTATAAAGACGAGATAATCGAGCAGCACGGTATTCTCAAATGCGATAAGGAAAAGCTGCAAGAGATCGACGCTGAGGATATTGTCAGCATCCGCACAAATAATTTCGGCGCGGAAGTCATGGTGAATGACCGTGAAAATGCGTCCTATAAGTACCGCGACTGCACGATAGACCCGGCAAACCTTGACGATATCATGCTGTATTATGTTCACCGTGACGCAAAGGAGTGGTCATAATGAAAATGTACTTATCGCTTGTCTATCGGGAATTAAAACAGACCCGTAAGCATTATATAATTATGCTGGCGCTGTTTCTGCTCGTGCTGGCATTTATGCTCCTGCCGCTGTTCATCAGCCTGGCATACGGCGGTGCCATAAACGGAGACGTAGCAGACATAAACGGTGAGATCCTTTTCTGCGCAGCGCCGCTTGCATTGCTGGGCGGTATCGCCGCGGGCACCAACAACGGACTGCAGAAAGCCGACATCAGCGCAGGCTGGAAGCGCTATTCCTTTGTATTGCCGCCGACTGCGGTACAGCAGGCTGTTTCCGACCTGTCAGTAAAGATCTGCCATATCCTGCTGTTCGGTGCGGTGACCGCAGTTTATCCGCTGCTGATGCACTGCATGACCGGTGCCAATTCCGTATCGCCCACGTTTAATCTCTACTTCGGAGCCGCGGCCGCAGCCGTGCTGACAGATGCGGCATACTGCTATATCATTATGTTTGCAAAAACGAAAAAAGACCTGGCAATTATCGGTGCAGCCGCATTTCTGGGCGCGGGGCTTATACTCAGAGTCACGGACTTTTTCACCGGTGATATAAATATACCGGAGCAGTCTGCCGCAGGCAGGTCTTTGATCTCTGAAGAAGCATTGAACGAGCTCATTGCGGCAACAGGCTCGACTATGACAACAGTCTGCGTCCTTGCAGCGTTTGTGACAGCCTGCGTATTGTATTTCCTTGTTATGTGGCGTTCGCACGAAAGGAGAGAGCCGTAATGACGGGACTTGTTTACAAGGAATGGAAGCAGAATCGTCTGTTCATTCTCTCTATGATACTCTGCGGTACCGCTCCGCTGCTTGCACTGCTGCTCATGCGCGGGGCGCTGCCGGATACCGGCGACACTCCGCTGCGTATCGGAGGACTGATCACAGGCTTTCTGGCTGCCGGAGCTTTGCAGATGCTTGTTTTGCGCGGCGATGACCGCAGGCAGTGGAGCTACTGGATCACCGCGACGCCTGACGGCTACAAGGGCTTTCTCCGTGTAAAATATGAGATGGTATTCGCAATGATCGTGCTGCTTCTGTTCTCACTGCAATTCACGGATATGCTCTATTGCGCTGTCGCTGCCGATACAGAAAAAACAGAAATCGCACAGATAAGCGGCGCCGCCGTTCTGCTCGGCTTTGTCCAGATACTCTTTCGCGCGATAGATATTCCTTTCTTCTACCGCTTCGGAAGCAAGAAGGGCAGCTTCATCAAACTGATCTGTGTAGTCGCGTTTGTAATTTTTCTTGTTGCGCTGATTTTACTGAATGCAGACCATTTAAATAACATAATAGATACGGGCAGAGAGATATTCACCGGATACAACAGTTCATTGATCCTGTCTGCCGGTCTGGTCGTATGCACTGCGCTTTACTACCTCTCTTACCGCATCACCTGTAAGCTGTATCTGAAAGGAGCGGAGCAGTATGACCACTAAAAAGGAGAACGCAAAGCGGCTTGGAATCTATCTTCTTATCGTGTTTCTGTTTATATCGCTCCCCTTTATTTTCAGAAGCCTCATAAACGAATCAAACACGGCATATTTCATCATTTATTACCTGTTCTCGTTTTCGCCTGCGATCGCAAGCCTTATCACCAGAGCAGTTACCGGAGAAGGCTACCGCGATATGAAACTGCACCTGAATCTCCGCGGCAATTTCAGGTGGTATCTGCTGGCATTCGGGCTTCCGCTGATATGCTTTACCGCAGCGTTCATTCTGCCCGTCGTTTTCAGCGGTCATACCGAATGGCTCGGCGGATTTACGTTCCGTAATGTATTGTCGTGTATATTTACCCTCGCTGCACTTTCGGCCGTACAGTCCATAGGGCTGCTTGGCGAGGAGCTTGGCTGGCGCGGGTATATGAATCAGAAAATGGAGCCGCTGTTCGGTACAGCAGGAACCTGCCTGCTGGGAGGCATAGTGTGGAGTCTATGGCATCTTCCGATGGATATGGCAGTCTATAATGACGGAGAAGGCGCACTTCCTGATCTGCTGATGATGTGCGGCGGAAGAATGGTAATGCTTACCTGCTTCGGCACATTCCTGTTGTGGCTGACGAAAAAGACGGACAGTATATTCCCAGCTGTGATCGGACATTATATGTTCAACGAAAGTCAGAGAACGCTGGCAGATCTCTTATGGCAGGGTAATATTCCGGAAAATGCCGCTTCTGATGCGGTCGCAGGTGTATCCGATTTTCTGCCGATGATCATTATTGCGGCAGTGTTTATAGCACTGCTGCTGCGCGATAGTAAGAAAGCTGCGGAACCTTCATTTATCAGGAATCGCCCATGAACGCGACAAGTGAATATATATCCCGGGGAACATTACTGAGAGTAATGTTCCCCGCTTCGTTATTTCTCATTTATGTTTACCCGGATTGTTCTGATCAGATATTATTTTATTCTCCCATTGATTTTTTCTTCTATATGTGATATAATTAGTACATTGTAACGATCAACGGCTGCGGGGCAGCATATCTGTCAGTTTATGAATGGAAGGAATATCCAATGAGGAACTGTCATCGGAAAATTTCATATATACTCGCGGTCATAGCGGCGATATCGGCTGCGGCAGGCTGCTCCGGCGGAAGTGCTCCCGCGCAGACTACGGCGGCAGCAACCACTGCCGCTCCTGTCACAACGACCACTGACGCGGACACCGGGAAAGCCGATACAGAACCGGAAGCCGTATCGGCCCCGGATGATACCACGGCTCCGGCTGATGCCGACGTTTCCGAGGAGAGCAAGCCTGCCGTGTCCGACACCGGGGAAAGCACCGAGGAAAGCACCGATGCACCGGCTGAAAGCTCTGCGGAAACAGAGACAGAGCCCTCCGTCACAGAGACGGTGACCTCCGCAGACACGGCGGAGACCACAAAAGAAACTGCCGCGGCAACGACTGCCGCCACTACTCAGACAACTACGACAACGACAACGACCGCAGCGGCAACAACGACCACGACAACCACGTCAGCAACGACAACCACTACAACTACCACGACCACAGCCGCAACAACTCCGGCACCCGCAGCGGCTCCGTCGCCTCCGCAGATAAACGCGGTCTCGTCCCCGGGGGTAAGCACCTTCAAGGCCGAAAACATCGTATTCGACTACTCCAATGCAGGGCTGGGCTATGTCTCGGTGGACTACTCGGGCACTACCCGCCTGAAACTCCTGCTGAAACTCGGAGAAAGCCGCTTCGACTATGACATCTACCCCGGCAGAGGAATACAGTACATCACGCTTGCACAGGGCAGCGGCACATACACCGTCGAGATATATGAGATGATGTCCAACGGCAAGTTCATAAACTCTGTGAACGAGAGTTTCAAGGCAAGCATTGCCGACGAGATAAATATGTTCACCTACCGCAACTTCTTCGTTGAGTTCGGCAAGAACTCTGCCTGCGTGGCGAAAGCCTCGGAGGTATGTGCGGGCTGCACCTCCGCGCTTGACAAGATAGCCGCAGTGTTCAGGTACGTCACGGACAACATCACCTACGACAAGGAGAAGGCAAAGACCGTAAGCAGCGGCTATATCCCCGACCCGGACACTGTACTCGCGCAGAAGAAGGGGATCTGCTTTGATTACGCTTCCCTGACAGCGGCAATGCTGCGCTCGCAGGGCGTGCCGACCCGCCTGATAACAGGTTACGCGAACCCGGACATCTACCATGCGTGGAATGAGGTCTATACTCCGGCAACCGGCTGGATAACCGTGGAGATAATGCTCGACGGCACAGGCTTCAAGCGCATAGACGCCACATTCTACGCAAGCGCGCAGAACAAGAAGTCCTTCGCGGATTACATTGCAAATTCCAAGAACTATTCCAACGTTTATATATATTAAAAAGGAGCAGGTATATGGCAAAGATCAAAAAGCTGAACAACGATGAAGTCGCTTATTTCTGCGAACAACTCGGACTTGTGATAAACTCGGGCATACCGCTTTCCGAGGGTGCGGCAATGATAGGAGACAATTCCGAAGACAGGAATGTGCTCGCTGTCGCACGAGCACTGGAAAAGAGCCTCACCGACGGCAGGACGCTCTTTGAGTCCATGGAGGACTGCGGCGCATTTCCCCAGTACGCAGTTAATATGGTGAAGATAGGCACCCTGTCCGGACGTCTCGATGATGTCCTGAAAGGCCTTTCCGAATACTATGAAGATACAGCAGACAGGCTCCGCAGCATCCGCAGTGCCATAGTTCACCCACTGATACTCATAGCGATGATGGCGGTCATCATGATAGTGCTGATCTTACAGGTCATCCCGATGTTCTCGGATATCTTCGGCCAGTTTGACAGCAGTGTGCGTGAAGTCGTTGATGCCAGCGTCCGCTACGCCTACACCACCGGTACTATTATATTAATAGTACTTTCTGTCATACTCCTTATCTCGGTAGTTACAGCTCTGCTGTCGAGGATACCGGGCTGCCGCCAGAAGCTGACCGAATTCGCGTCAGGCTTCTTTGCAACGAGGAAGACAGCGTCCTATTTCTCACAGGCCAAGTTCGCAAGCGCCATGAGTATGATGGTATCCAGCGGCATCGAGGCTTCGGAGGCACTGGAGAACGTATCACTGCTGATAAACGACAAGAAGATGAAGAAGCGCATAGACGACTGCCGCAAGGAGGTCATCGAGGGTGAGCCCTTTGCCGATGCGCTGTACAAGGCGGAGATACTGCCGCCCATATATTCACGTTCACTGAAAATGGCGTACAAATCCGGCGCCTTTGACGATTCGTGGAAAAAGATAAGCATACGCTGCTCCGATGCAGCAACGGCTACCAGCGAAAACCTTGTAGCGGTCATCGAGCCCGTCATGATAGCTCTTATGGCCGTTATGATTGGCGCGATACTGCTGGCTGTCATGCTGCCGATGATGGACATAATGTCGGTGCTCGGATAAGAACGGAGGAGACATGAACGGAAAGAAGCTGTACAGACTGAAGACATTCGTCGCGGTCTTCGGCATACTTCTCTTCGCTGCACTGATGGTGTGGCTGGCCGCCGGACTCGGCGCTGCCCGCAGCATGACGGAGGAGAAGAAGCAGGAAAACGTGAAGCAGTCTGTAGTCAACGGCGCCGTGCTGTGCTACTCGGTGGAGGGCGTATACCCGGAGAGCCTTGATTATCTGCGGGAAAACTACGGCGTTAAATACGAAGAAAACAAATATCTCGTTCACTATAAATATATCTCGGCGGATATAATGCCGTCGGTCAGCGTGACGGTGAACGGGCAGTCTGCGGGGTAAATGTGATGCGTAGTCTATTGGGAAAGAAGCTGGCGAACTCGGTGAGCTCGGTGGGCAGTATGATACTGTTCCTGCTGTTTGCTGTCTGCTCTCTTATAATAGTAGCAGCCGGTGTCAGCACATATTCGCGCATATCCGACAATTTCAACAGCACGTTCAGCTCCTCCGCGGCTGTCAGCTATGTGACGAACAAGATACGCGGCGGTACAGGAGTAGTGATCGGGGACGGTGAAACCGGCCTTACCGTGTACTCGGACGAGACCGCCTGCGTCATAATGAACTCCGGCGGCGGCATAGCCGAGAAGAATATCCGCGCTTCCGCCGATATCACATACACCGGCGGCGATGTGATATTCCCGTCGGCGAGGCTGGTCGTGAAGGAGGAGGAGCCGGGTCTTTTCTCGGTGTCCGTTGTCTCCGGAAAAAGAACCTACACGGCACTGTGCAGGAGCAAGGGGTGACAGGTCTGACAAAGCTAAAACAAAAATACAGAAAAACGCCTATGAACCTGTTCTTCATCGAACTGCTGACAGTGCTGCTGTTCCTCAGCATAGGCGGCGCGATCGTGCTGAATATGTTCGTTATGGCGGACAGAAAGGCGATCAGGAGCGCGAGATACGAACAGGCGCTGACAGACGTGCAGTCCTTCTCGGAGATCTACGCGCTGACGGGCGATATAAACGCCTCGGCAGACAGGGTCTTCGGTCCCGGATGCATGACCGAAGGCGCCGACGGCGGCCTCACGATAGTTCTCGATGACGGCAGCAAGCCTCTCATAACTCCGGAAGGAAGAGAGACATACGGGCGCATTACGATCCGTTTCTTTGAGACAGCCGAGGAAACGGCCTGCGGCAGATATTCCGAAGTGGGGATACTGGTCTTCGAGACCGGAAACAGCGCGGAAATGATAATCGACCAGAAATGCTCGGCATACATACCGTCCTTCGCGGCGGAGAACGGAGGCGGTACAGATGCGTGACAGAAACGACGGCAGTATTTCGCAGAACGGTCTCGGCACAGGCTACGCCTCGCTTATCATGATATTCGTGATAATATGTCTTACGGCGCTTGCGGTGCTGTCATTCTCGGCAGCCGGCATGAACGACAGCCTCAGGACAAAGCACCGCGACAACTCCGCGGCGTTCTATGAAGCGGAAAGCAATGCCAACAAGATACTGATGAAGATCGACGAAGCGGCTTATGAGGCTTCGCAGAGCGGTCTGTTCATGACCTTTGAGGATTCGGCGGCACAGCTCGAAGATGTGGCCGCTGTACCCTGCCCCGACGGCTATAACGTATCGTGGAGCTGCAAAGTGACAGACAAGCTCACCCTTCTGTGCGCGGTTACGGTCTATGAGAGCCCGGAGCTGCACGGAAACAAGCGCTACGAAGTGACGAAGTGGCAGACTGTCCCTGCGGAAGCGGCTTCCCCGGATACCCACCTCAACGTCTGGGACGGCACTTTCTGATGCCGTACAGGCAGTTGATGCCACGAACTTGACAATTTATGGGAAAAAGTTCACAATTTATGATAATAATTTGCCGAAAGGAATACACACGATGAAGATTATTGACATTCTGAAAGAAGCAGCTTCGATGAACGCCTCCGATATTTTCATAATCACAGGCGCCCGTCTCAGCTACAAGGTATCGGGAAAGCTCGTACAGAAGGGCGAAGAACACCTCCTGCCGCCCGATACGAAGGATCTGGTATATCAGATATATGAGCTCGCGCACATCGACCAGCATCAGCATGACGATATGCGCAACGAGCTCGATTTCTCCTTCGCCGTGGCCGGTGTAGGCAGATTCAGAGCAAATATCTACAGCCAGCGCGGATCCTATTCCGCGGTACTGCGTTTTGTGCCTTTTGACCTGCCTAAAGCCTCAGAGCTTGGCATACCCGATTCTGTCATGGACCTCGCCAACAGCAAGAACGGCATCGTGCTTATCACGGGCTCGGCAGGCAACGGTAAATCCACCACACTCGCCTGCCTCATCGACTATATAAATTCCACCAGAAGCGGCCACATCATCACTATCGAGGACCCGATAGAATTCCTGCACCGCCACAAGCAGTGCATCATAAGCCAGCGCGAGATCAATATCGACACCATGAGCTATCTTGATGCCCTGCGTGCAGTTCTGCGTCAGTCTCCGGACGTTATCCTGCTTGGTGAGATGCGTGACTACGAGACCATAAATGTAGCCATGACAGCCGCAGAGACAGGTCAGCTCGTATTTTCAACGCTGCACACCCTGGGTGCGGCAAACACTATCGACCGTATCATAGATGTGTTCCCCACAGCTCAGCAGCACCAGATACGCATACAGCTCTCAATGGTTCTCAAGGCTGTCATTTCACAGCAGCTGCTGCCTTCCGTCGACGGGAAGCTCGTTCCCGCGTTTGAGATAATGACGATGAACAGCGCGATCAGGACTATGATCCGTGAGGAAAAGACTCATCAGATCGATGCTGTCATCCAGTCGTCGCAAGGCATGGAGACCATGGACAACTGCATCGTAAATATGTTCAGAAAGGGCATCATAACCGCCGAAACAGCGATCGAATACGCATATAACCCCGAACTTATGACCAAACGCGTTCAGTTGTGATCATAGCTCCGGACCAGCGCTCCCCGTATCCCGGGGAGCATTTTTGTCCGGCAATTGTTAACGTTTTCATTAACATCATTTTCAGCATTTCCGAAAAAGGATATCACATAATTATCTGCAAATGAAAGCGCTTTCATTTTTGTGACAAGCCAAAATTTTATACAACTGCGCCATATTTTCACCGGGCAATTTGTGCATTATGACATATGCCGGTTTCGTTTAGGTTACGATCCAAAAGCGAGCAAAAACACAGTATTCCGAGCAATATTAGCCGTTGAAAAGTATTGACTTTTACCCCGAAAAGATATATATTATAGATACAGAAAGGGGAAAATGATGTAAAATCAAGATTCCCTACGGATACGTCAGGAAAAAATCAAAGGAGTGGGTTATATGGATATAAAGAGCAGAAGGATTCTGAGCAAAGCTATCGCAGCCCTTGTGTTCTCCGCAGCAGTGACCGGTTCTGTGGCCACAAGCATGGCCGGAGCTTATGACGGCGGCACTGCGGGCAACAACACCGACGGCTATGAAGAAAAGACCGATCTCGGCACTTCTGTGCAGAGCATCCTCGGTGCTGCGGGTTCTTACAATGTTTTCCTCAGTGGAAATTACAGACAGGTCATTCATAACAACGTTGACGCGGGCGACGGAGAAGGCGTTCTCGCGATCGGCGGTAATTATGATGTAGGTTTTTCCAACACACAGAAGTGCAGCATGGCCCAGATAGCCGGCAGCATGACCGGTACTATCGAAGGCACGCTTTATCAGGGCGCAAACTGCACCATTGATTTTGAGAGCGCATTCACACAGCTCAGAGATACCAGCAGCAAGGTCGCTGCTCTCGAATCCAGTGAAAATACCGAGGTGGTTGACCGCTACGGCATGATCACATTCAAAGGCACCAACACTGACGTAAATGTATTCAATCTCACAGTTGACGAATGGAATGCCCTTAAAGGCGGTACCGCAGGCACGATCGCTTCCTCATTCCACGGACTTTACTTTGACGTACCGGACGGATCGACAGTTATCGTTAATATCACAGGCTCGGGTGCGATCGACCTCACATTCAACTGGGGCGCTACATACAGCACTCGAGGCCAGCTCACCTCGAGCAACAAGTACGGCAACTCCAAGGTACTGTTCAATATCCCTGACGGCAACAACGTAGTTATCGGTTCCGGCGTCGGCAGCGTTCTCGCTCCTGATTCCAGCATCGTATCCAGCAATTTCGCTCCCTACAACGCTCACTTCGAAGGTCAGGTAATCGGTGCTTCCTTCTCCGGCAACATCGAGTTCGGTTCTTCCCTGATAGATGAAACCGATATCAGCAACGTTATAACCAATCCGGATACACCTCCGGCCGATGACGAGGAAGAAGAGGAGAATACAACCGAGGAAACCACAACCTCTGAAGAAGAGACTACGGCTCCTGAGGCAGACGAGACTCCCGACGAGGAAGAGACTACCACTGCTGCTGAAGAGACCACAGTTCCCGATGCAGACGAGACTCCCGATGAGGAAGAAACCACCACTGCTGCTGAAGAGACCACAGTTCCCGATGCAGACGAGACTCCCGATGAGGAAGAAACCACCACTGCTGCTGAAGAGACTACAGTTCCCGATGATGACCAGACTCCCGACGATGATGATTATGAGGAGATCACTGTTGCCACTACAACAAGCATCGATTATCTCGTAACAACATCTCCCGAAAGCACAGTGATCGATGATGACGATACGACCGATCCTTCCGATACAACTGATGGTGACGATCAGGACAACGAGACTACACCCGACGATGAAACTCCCACTGATGAGAATCCCGAGGTAACAACTACTTCTGACGAGTACCATGAGATAACGGTACCGGAAGACACTACGATCGATTTCCTTGTAACAACCACACCTGACGAGGATAACACAACAGATCCCGACGGTGAAGAGACAACGGCTCCTGCTGAAGAGACCACAGCTCCTGCTGAAGAGACCACAGCTCCTGCTGATGAGACAACTGCTCCCGCAGACGAGACCACCGCTCCCGCAGACGAGACCACCGCTCCTGCTGAAGAGACCACAGCTCCTGCTGATGAGACAACTGCTCCCGCAGACGAGACCACCGCTCCCGCTGACGAGACAACTGCTCCTGCTGATGAGACAACCGCTCCCGCAGACGAGACCACCGCTCCCGCAGACGAGACAACCGCTCCTGCTGATGAGACAACTGCTCCCGCAGACGAGACAAGTGCTCCTGCTGAAGAAACAACTGCTCCGGCAGATGAAACAGAAACTCCT
>JAEEJW010000238.1 GCA_016282095.1 Ruminiclostridium sp.
AGCTTATCCGCGACGACGCATATATCCTGGAGCTTATGCTGCTGACGCTTTTCATGCTGGCAGCCGTGGCGGCACTGTATGCTCTGCGCATACGACACAAGCTGAAAAAGCACAAGCGTCTGCCGGCATATCCGGGAGCGGCAGTTATGTCGGCTGGCTATGCCGCGGAAATAATCTCCGTTCTTACCATGCTCGGCTCGTATGTGGCCTATTCCGCATACGGCGGCGGGATACCCTTTGCCGCAGGCGCAGCCGTCGGCGTGATACAGCTCGCCTGTATGGCTGTATGCGCCGTTTCCGCGGTCACGGCTGTGGTGACACTTTTCTCGGAGAAGGAAAAAGCCCGTCCGTATATCTATATCATCAGCGCAGTACTGAACGCTGTCACAATATCCGCTATGCTCTACTATGAGATGTATGTATTCTGGGGCTGCTGATGCCCTGCCGCTTTTATATGAAAAAACTGCTCCTTTTCACAGGGGCAGTTTCTTGTTGCAGCCGCAGGCCGGGTCGGCACTGACCGGAAGAAAAGCAGAAAGCAAAGGCGCATTTCACCCTGTTTTCACACTAATATCACTTGTTGTACACACACAGCTGTCATATTGATACTTATAAATAAGCTGACAGAAAGGAAACAAACAATGAAATATATAGGAAAAGCACTTACAGCGGTATGCTCGGCTGCCGTGCTGATGCTGTCCGGCTGCGGCGCAGCTCCGGCCAAGCCCGCCGATACCGCTGCCGGAACGGAAAAGACAGCGGCCTCCGCAGAACAGACCGACATAACGACCGCCGGCGAAAGCTTGACGGAAACCACGGCTCCCGCCGCGGAAAAGACCGTCCGCGAACGGGCGGAAGAGATAGTCTCCGGAATGACCCTTGAGCAGAAGATCGCGCAGATGATAATGGTGACATTCCGAAGCTGGACAGATACACCCGGAGAAGCGGGTCAGAGCGTGACAGAGCTGAACGGTGAGCAGGCCGCAGCATTGACGAAGTATGATTTCGGCGGAGTGATGCTGTACGCGAAAAACATAGCCGATACGGAACAGACCGTGAGATTCGTTGCGGATATGCAGCAGGCCGCCGCGGCAAGCGAACCCGGCATACCGCTTTTCATAGCAGCCGATCAGGAAGGCGGAGACATCACCCGGCTCACCAACGGCACCAAGACCTGCGGCAATATGGCGCTCGGCGCGATCCGCGACGAACAGGCGGCTTATGACAACGCCGCGCTTATGGGAGCGGAGCTGAACGCCCTCGGAATAAACACCGACTTTGCGCCGGATCTGGACGTGAACAGCAATCCCGCAAACCCAGTCATCGGTGTGCGGTCATTCTCCTCCGATCCGGAACTTGCCGGAAAGCTCGGAAAGGCCTTTATCGAAGGGCTCGACAGCCAGGGAATCATCTCCACGGTCAAGCACTTCCCCGGACACGGCGACACCGATACAGACAGCCACACGGGGCTTCCGTGTGTGAACAAGTCTCTCGAAGACTTGCGCGATTCCGATCTGATGCCATTTGCCGCTGCCGCTCAGACTGCCGGCATGGTCATGACCGCGCACATACAGTTCTCGAAGATAGAGACCGGGACTTATATATCCGCAGACAGCGGAGAAAGCATCTCCATACCCGCGACTCTCTCAAAAACGATGATAACCGGCATACTGCGCGGGGAGCTCGGTTTTGATGGCGTGGTCATAACCGACGACATGCTGATGGACGCGATAAAGGCGAACTTCGATCCGATCGATGCCGCGGTCCTCGCTATAAACGCCGATGTGGACATATTACTCGAGCCGATGCTCATCAGCTGCGCGGAGGACATAGAGTCAGCAGGCAGCTATATCTCCGCACTTGCCGGCGCAGTCAGGGACGGCCGCATACCCGAAGCGCAGATAAACGACTCGGTACTGCGCATCATTTCCCTGAAGCTGGATAAGGGGCTGTTCAACGCACCGGCAGATATTGAGAGCGCCGTAATGAAAGCGGAAACCGTCGTCGGCTCAAAGGAGCACCACGACCGGGAACTTGAGACCGCCCTGCGTGCGGTTACTCTGATAAAGAATGACGGGGATCTGCTGCCGCTAAAAATGGAGGACAACGGGAAAGTCGCTTACTTCTACCCCTTTGAAGGCGAAGAAAACACTATGACCTTTGCCCTCGGCAGGCTCAGAGCCGACGGTATAATCCCGGAAACCGTCACCGCGGACTGCCACTGGATAAAGGAAAAGAGCGCCGCGGAGTTCGCCGATGTGATAAGCTCCTCGTCGGCAGTCATACTTGCGGTGGAGACCTACAAACGCGGTAATATGGACGCAGCTGACGAAAAGGGCTGGCAGGCAGTATTCGCGGACGAACTTATAGCAACCGCTCACAGTCTCGGCAGGAAAGTCGTGGTCATGAGTATGCAGCTGCCATACGACGCGGCGCGCTATACCGATGCCGACGCGATACTCTGCGCATACTGCGCCATGGATATGCCTGAAGTGCCGACTGACTACAGCGGCGGAACGAAGGCTTATGGCGTGAACTACCCTGCCGCTCTGCTGACGGTGTTCGGCGGCAGCTCACCCACAGGAAAACTGCCAGTGGATATCCCCGCGCTGGATGAGAACACAAACTTCACTGACACAATACTTTATCCTTTCGGATACGGACTTTGCTATTAACAGAAAAGACCGCCTTCGTGACACGGATGTCACAGAGGCGGTCGTTTTATTATATCCGGATGTTGTCAGCGCACCGGGAAACTGCCGAGGTAACGGAACACGAAGCGGCTGTTTTCGGTCAGCTTCTTATAGCTTTCATAGCTGCCGCCGGAGCACTCGATAACGTAGTTATACTCACCGAGCACCGTTTTCAGCGGACGGTCGTGTATCGTGATGAGAGTCATTTTCCGCGCCTTTATCCCCGAAAGCAGAGCGGGCAGCTCCTCCGCGGGGCCGGAGGCTATGAAGGCAATGCGGTCGGAAGCGGCTGTTGAAGCCTCATCGCGCGACAGAACATAGAATCTTGTCTTGTTGCGGTCGTTCATCTGAATGCCGGGAGCCAGCACCTCAAGTCCGTAGACGTCTGCGCAGGCTGCCGCAGCTATTGCCGCGCAGGATCTGTCTCCGCCTTCGGAGACCATTCTGGCGCCCTCGGCGGTGCTGGAAACTTCGATGACCTCCGCGCCGGGCAGGTTCTGTTCAAGCCACTCTTTTCCCTGCGCTATTCCCTGCTTATGCGAATACACGGTTTTTATATCGGCAAGCAGTGTACCCGGAAGCACCAGCAGATTCTGCTCTATCGGCAGTTCTACCTCTCCGGCAACGGAAACTCCTGTCTGCGCAATAAGAGTGTCGACGTAATCTATGACCGCGCCGCCTATGGTATTCTCCTGCGGTATCACGGCATAGCCGCTCTCACCGTCCGCAAGCGCCTGCACTGCCTCGCCGACGGTCTTGTACGGGATATATGTACCCTGTCCCTCAAAGAACTTTCCGCAGGCTTCCTGCGTGTAGGTACCCTCGGGTCCGAGATAGCTGACCCGTGCGGAACTATGATCGACCGGGTCGTGCTGTACGGCAGGAGCTTCCTGACCGCCGCAGGCTCCCACGCATAAGCAGAGCAGCAGTACAGCGGAAACTGCCTGTATCTTTTCTTTCATATTCATCACTGATTATCCCGGAGCAGCTTCCTGATCGTAAGTACGTTATGGCCGTCCCTGTACTCGTAACGTACATCGTCCATACTGTTCTTTACTATATAAATGCCCATGCCGCCGATCGGACGTTCGCTGATCTTGAGCGTGGTGTCGGGGTCGGCCTTTGCCAGCGGGTCAAAAGGTATGCCCTGATCTATGAAGGTAAGCTCCGCGGCGAGCGGATCCTGTTTTATTTCCATGCGCACTGTCGCGTTACCTGTTTTACCCTTGTACGCATAGTAGGCTATGTTGGAAAAAAGCTCGTCCACAGCCACATCAATGACCGCCCGTATCTTTTTCGGGCAGCCGCAGGCATCGAGCTGTTCATTTACAAAATTCAGTAGACTGATACCGTTTTCGATCTTCGCTTCGAGAGTCAGTTCTTTCATATCGGCGATCTCCTGTAACACAAATACGGCTGAATTACTATTTTATTATAACACAGATAACAGATTCTGTAAATAGTATTTCCGTTTTTTTCAAAAAAACACTTGACAAGTGAATTTTTCAGTGTTATAATACAAATGTTATATAACAACAGTTATTTTTCAGAGGAGTGATAAAATGCCGCCAAAAGCAAAAATAACAAAGGAAATGATAATTAAAGCCGGTCTGGAGATAGTACGCCGTGAAGGCGCCGACAGTCTCAACGTCCGCAGAGTCGCAGCGGAGCTGAAGTGCTCTACCCAGCCTGTGATGTACCATTACAGATCGGTCGGAGAGCTGAAGTCCGACGTATACGCCGCCGCGGACGATATGCACACGGATTTCATAATGACGCCTGACGAAGAAGCGGGGAATCCTCTGCTGGCGATAGGGATGCGGTATATTCTCTTCGCAAACGAGGAAAAACACCTGTTCCGGTTCCTGTTCCAGTCGGGAAAGTTCCGGAATACCGGTTTCCGCGAGCTTGTGGAAACGGGCGGTCCCGATCCGGTGATACAGCCGCTGTGCGAAGGCGCAGGGCTGACCGTGGAACAGGCGCGCGAGGCCTTCGCGGCGCTGTTCACCTGTGTACACGGCGCAGCGAGCCTGATCGCGGACAATGATATAGAATATGACGGGGATTACTACACACGCCTGCTCACGAATGTCTTCTTCGGCGTGATCGGAGTTCTGAAAGGAGAGGGATCCGATGAAAAAACTGTTTGATAAGAATGAAGTTACTTTCGCGATAATCCTTATCGTGATATATGTTGTGGGAATGTCGCTGATGAAGCGGCTGTCGGACATGGCCGGGATAAATTATCTTGCCGAAGCCGGATTCTCACTGATACTTACCGCTACGCTCATCGTCTTTATCGCGAAGAACGGCCTCGGCGAACACCTCGGGCTCTGCAAGCCCGGGCTGTCCGCGGCGAAGATGCTTTTCTACATACCGCTGCCCCTGATCGCCGCGGTGGGCGTGATATTCGGATTCGCCCCGCAGTACGAACCTGCTTCCCTTGCCGCTCACACCGCAGCCATGCTGTTTGTGGGATTTCTTGAAGAGATCATATTCCG
>JAEEJW010000239.1 GCA_016282095.1 Ruminiclostridium sp.
AATGCGTTTATTGCGGCTTCAGCCTTGCCGCGGGCTTCCTCCTCGGTGTAGGCTGAGAAGTTAGAGAGTGTAATGTATCGCCCGTCCAGCCATCTGAACTGAAGCCTTGCGATGTGCAAGTCCGGCATTCCGAGCCTCATTCGCACTATCATTTTAATCTTGAACTTATCCATTGTTACTGCTGTGCTAAGTTGAGTATTTCCGTGTACCGTGCCTTCATGTTACGAGAGTGTTCGAGATTGCCGGCTGCTGCCTCTGCTATCTTATCCAAGTTCTCCTTTATCTCGCATAGCACCTTATCCTCGCTGTTGTCTTGCCTTAGTCTCTCGAGGGCTTCCTGTGCATCCTTCACCTTCTTGAGCCTCTTCCTGTCCTTATTGCAGCTCCACTTGTAATATCTGAGTTCTCCTTCGTAGAACTCCAGCAGCAGAGCCTGCAAGTTGCCTTGTTTATTCATCCTTCTCTTGTTCTTTCTTCGCCACCGCCTCCAGCATCCGGCGGAACTTCTTCAGCTCTTCGATCGTCATTTCGTCCGTGCTCTTCTGCATCTTGTTGGTGGCGAACTTGTTAATCTTGAAAATATTTATCTCTCTGTCGCCCTTCTCTTCGGGGCGTCCCTTCACATTCTTGTTCAGAAATGATACTTCGAATCCGAGGGCATAGATGCACCTGAACAGTGCCGTGCGCTGCTTGGTCTCGTCCTTGCGCTTCTGCTCGTCGAGGCTCTTAATGAGCCGTGCGGCTTCGAGCTTGGTGAGCTCCTTCACGCTCTCCGTGCGCCCTGCGGTGAAGTTGGCTATAAGGTCGGCGCGTGCATCCTTGTCAAAGCCCTTCTTCTGAAGTATCGTCTGAATCTTCGTAATCTGCGCCTTCGTAATCTTCGCTTGCATTGTCTTGTTGTTGTTTTTCGCCCCAGTATCGGTCTGCACCTTCCTTCCAGATTGTGAAGAACGAGCCGGGGGCTGGTGTGAATCTTCCCTTGCAGATGGCGCGGTAGCCTTCAACGTATATCTTCACGTCTGCGTCGTACATTATGCTGTTCGCGCTGCGACCCCTCGGCATCCTGCCTTCGGCGTGGCTGATGATAACGAAGAGCTTGTCGCAGTGTTTCTCCTTCATCTTCTTGTAGTCTCTCCAGCTTGCCTCACTATACTGCCACGAATCGATGATGATTGCCTTGGGTGCTGCCTTCTGCTCTATGCGCTTCATCAGGTCGTCGTAGTGCTCGTTCGGCAGAACTATGAGGCGATTCCTTACTTCTTCCATCCCGAAGGTCTTGAGCCTCCGTCTGAAGGATAACGTCACCGCCTCTTCCATACTGTCGTAGATAACCTTCTTGTATATCGAGCAGAGCACCTTGGTGAGCTGCATCACGAACGACGACTTGCCGCTGCCGCTGTTGCCCCAGATGAACCAGATGCCCGTGAGCGGAGGGTCGCCGAACGCTTCGCGCCATTCACCCGTCAGCCCCATGGTCTTCTCCTTCATCCTCTCCAGCTGTGCAACATTGAATGCCTTCTTCATCGTGTGCGGTGATAACGGTGTACTATCTTCTCGCAGCGTCGAAGGTCGAAGTCGCATTCCTCTACCTCAATGCACATGCGGTTAATCTCTTTCTCGTCCGTCACGCCGTTGGCTGAGCAGATGGCGTAGATGTCGGCGCGGCGGTTGGCTTTCGGCTCTAAGAACTTGCGCCCGATTCTGCTCCACACTTCGGCGAATCCCTTCTTGTTAAGGCGAAGACCGCGCTCGATGCGCTTCTGCCCGTAAGATGTCGAGAGCATCACCAGTCCGCAGAAGTCGTTTGTCTTGTTATAAATGGTGATGATGTAGTTTGCCAGCACCGTCTCGCGCAGCTTGTCGGCCTCGTCGAGGATGATGAGCGGACATTCGAGGCACTTCAGGCGCGCCGCTATCTTGTCCATTATCTCGTTCATTGTGCATCCGCGTGCGTTCTGTACGCCTGTTGCGTCTGCCAACTGGATGCAGAACTCGTTCTTTGTCATGTCCTCAGAGCACTGAAGGATGAAGACGTTGCGGTGGTTCTGCTTGTAGAGGTTCGCGCTGGTTGTCTTGCCGCTGCCTGCGTCGCTGACTATCCAGTACACGTTCTGGAACTCCTGCGCATCTGCGAGCAGCGTGTCGATGTCGTGCTTCACCGCGGTCTCTACATACTGCCATGCTCCGCTGCCGACTTCGAGCTGCGCGATGATGCTTTGAAGCATGTTGTCGCTTATCTTCTCGAAGTTCGAATTCATGATTTTGCTGATTGTGGCAGTTGATACGCCCTTCAGCTGTCGGGCTGCCTCGCCCTGACTGCCTGCCTTGGTGGTGATGAACACCTTCAGCAGCTCCTGGGTTTTTGATTGTAAATCGGTCATAATGTTGTGATTTTAAAGTTGTTATTGTTGCTTCTTTATTTCCAGTCCGTAGAGCGGTGCACTTGCTTCCATCTGTGCGCTACGCTCTGTCCGCTCGTTCCAGTACACGGTGCTGCTGCCTCGCTCTACAATGTAACCCTTGCGCCGGAACAGGTGGCGGTGGCACGACTTCTTGCGCTGGCGGTCGTCGTAGCCGTTAATGTGAAGCTTCATCTTCGTTCGCTGTTCCATTCCGAAGATCAGCCTTCGGCGTTCGCTCTTTATTGTCTGCCGGCGGTGCTCGTGTATCTTCTGCATCGTCTCGGCGAATTTCTTGGGGCTAAGGCGTGTCTTGTTGCTCTCGCCCGGCTTGAAGCTCGTGCGGTATAGCACCCCTTCTTTCGCCGCGTACTGGCGATTGCACTCTTCGCGCATCCGTTCGGCCAAGTCGTCGTAAAGTCCGAAGGCTTCACACGCCTGGTGTGCTTCTGCCGTCACCTCTGCCTGCACCTTCTTCATGAACTGTCTGCTCTTCTTCAGCCCGAACTTCCGGGCTATGCGATGCAGCGAGCTCTCGCCGATGCCGAACTTGTCGAGGATGACCCTGTTCTTGGTGTGCTGGTAGTGATTGACTATCCACTTCACCTCCTTCTCTTCGAGCGTTCTGCCGCCTCTGTTGCCTTGCTTCACCGCTGCCGACTTCTTCCAGCCGTGCACCTTCGCGAATCTGTCTTGTATCGCGTCGATGCTGATGTTGAACATCTTGCTCAGCTCTCTGTTTGTCGTCGTCGGGTAGAGGCGTTCCAGTTCGCGAAACTCCGCTTCGTCTAACATTCTGTAGTTACGCATAGTATCTTCTGTTTTGTGGGAGAAGGCGGATTCAGACCGCGCCTCATACCAATTTTACCTATGCCCGTTTGGCTCATTATTCGGGCTTTCCATCTCCCTTGCCTTGGTCGGCTGTCCTGTACTGTTAAAGTGAAAGCGGGGCGGCGTTCCTACGCTTTTAATCCATGCCGCCGCGCCCGGTCCAGAACTTTCACTTGTTAATAGGTGGGGGAACATGCAAGACCCCGAAGACAATCAACTAATAATAAACTAACTATAAACTTATAATACCAACTTATGAACGCTTTCACAACCGTTGCAAACGCATGTTCTTTAATGCCTTGGGGAGAGCTAACCCCGTGCTTTAGAAAGGTGGCTTCTCAGCCCGCTATATAACAATTTCTAACTCCGGGACTCTCACCCGACGCTGCTCCTTTAACAGCGGAATATTTAATTGTTAATTACGCAGTATCTGTGCTCTTTTGTTTGAGGTGGCGCGCGGATTCGAACCGCACCGAAGAAGCTCCACGCACTCGCCAGCTTGCCACCTGTCGTCATCCTGTATCTCTTTACCTTGTGTCTAACCAATCAAAAATTATAATATAGAAAATGAGAAAAAGTTGTCAGTTTAAAAAGCCCCGTTACATTCTCCCGAACTGCGGGGGCTGAAATAACCTTAAAACGACTATTATATAGATTTGACAATTATCATTTAAAAGCCCCGGCACAGTCTCGCGACACTCCGGGGATGTGTCTTGAAATCTTAACAATTTAAACACTTATGAGATTTATATTATAGATAAAAAAGAGATTCCTCAAAAAAGCCCCTTCTAACTCTCCCGAGCTCCGGGGGCTGAGTTCATTAAAAAAAACTTAC
>JAEEJW010000240.1 GCA_016282095.1 Ruminiclostridium sp.
GTCTGTTACATTCTGCTATGGGCGGCTTTCTGCCTCGCAGTCCGGAGTAGGAGTACACATGGACGAATCTGCAAGGCGAAGCGATTTGTTTAGGGATCCAAACCCTTTTTAAAGGGGTTGGCCGCCGGAGGCACTCGAGCGTAAGCGACATTCTTCAACACTCGAGCGCAAGCGACACTCTTCAACACTCGAGCGCAAGCGACACTCTTCAACACTCGAGCGCAAGCGACTACTTATCCCCGTTCTCACTCTTCGTTCATCTGATCCTCGATAGCCTCAGCCCACGAGCGATCGACTTTTTTGCCGCGGCGCAGGGCGAGCAGTGGAGCGGCGAGTTCGCAGAACACTGTGGCGGTGCCTTTGGAGCTTGCGCGGTAGTTAGCGGCGCGGTCGCTGTCTATGCCGACTTTGGCGGCTACGGACACGGCATCGATATTTGCGCCGATGAACATGAACTCCCAGCCGTCCTTTTCCTTGCGCTTTTCGATCATGCTTCTGATCTTTTCGTAAGTATATTTGTGGCTGGCGTTCTCCATGCCGTCGGTGGTTATGACGAATATCGTGTGCGCGGGAACATCCTCGGGACGGGCGTACTTGTGGATATTACGGATATGCTTTATGGCATCGCCTATCGCGTCAAGCAGAGCAGTACAGCCATTGGGAACATAATCGCTGTCGGTCATGGGACGTATCTCCGAAATATCCGCGCGATCATGCACTACCTCCGAGCTGTCACTGAACAGCACTGTGGAGACAAAAGCCTTGCCGTCTTCCTTTTTCTGCTTGTTTATCATGGAATTGAAGCCGCCGATGGTATCGGATTCAAGTCCGCTCATAGAACCGCTTCTGTCAAGAATGAATACCATTTCCGTGATGTTGTTGTTTGTTCTTTCGTTTTTCATAGTTTTTTCCTCCTGTATAAGTTTTCCGGTGTTTCTTACCCTGTGACTGTATAATACCATATCCCGGGAGAGAAAAGGTCGCCTGACGGGCGACAAATAAAATGTTGATTTATTCATTTGTTTGTGATATAATATATTCCGAAGATGTCTGTATTCCGGGAGTGACCCCGGAACCGATATATACCGGAGGGAGCAGTGAAAACAGATATGTTTGAACCCAGACCGATAGATACAAGCAGCGTCGTGCTCGATCCGGCGCTTTGCGAGCTTACGGAAATACTTGCCGAAAATGTCCATAACGTGTGGGCGCAGAGCAGGATAGAACAGGGCTGGACTTACGGCAGCGAGCGAAGTGATGCGAAAAAGACCACTCCGTGCCTTGTGCCGTATAACGAACTGCCCGAAACAGAAAAAGAGTATGACAGAAGAACAGCCGCGGAAACGCTGAAGCTGATCATCACTCTGGGATATAATATCGAGAAGGAATAATTCTGGAGGAGGTGACCCGATGGCGGACATATTTATAAGCCACAGCTCAAAAGACAGCAAGACCGCAATGAAGATAGTCAGTTATCTCGAAGAAAACGGGCTTACTTGCTGGATATCTTCGCGTGATATTCCCGCCGGCGCAGACTGGGCGGCAAATATAAGCGCGGCTATAAACTCCGCGAAGGTGTTTCTGCTGCTTTACAGCAGGAACAGCTCGGCATCGGAGCAGGTCTCAAGAGAGCTGGGCATAGTCGAGACCAAGCCGAATATTACGATAATACCGTACAGAATGGACGACGCGCCGCTCACGGGCTCGTTCGAGTACTTCCTTACATACGCGCACTGGATATCTGTCGATGAAAGCAAAAAGGATTATAAGCTCGACGAGCTCTGTGCAGATATAAAGAGCATACCCGGCATCACGATACGAAGTACCACGCCGGACGGGAGCGATACTGCGGTATTCGGACCCCCGACGGCTCCGCAGCCCGCAGCGCAGAAGCCGGCAGTTTCAAAGAAGCCGGTCATAATAATCTCGGCAGCTGCCGCCGTGGTACTGATAGGTGTAGGCGCTGTCATATTTGCGGTCGCGGGAAATTCCTCTCCGGCGCCCGTGACCGGGCCTGTACCCGACACGACAGTACAGACAACGACGGCAGCAGCTACGTCAGCAGCCACAACGCCTGTGACCACCGCGGATACGACTACAGCTTCTGCCGCTTCCACGGCGGAAGTCACCGAACCCGAGCTGATCGAAGTCACAGATGCGGAAGTAATGATAACATTCAGCGGCCATGTGTGCCTCGGTACATACACCGGTCCGATCAACAAGAACGGCAAGCCCCATGGAACGGGCGAATTTTCCGGCTCGTATTCCAACGACAACAATACCGGCGGAACCGTTTATTACAAGGGCGGCTTTGATAACGGTGAATGCAGCGACAAGTCGGCTTATGTCGAGCAGGTGTGGTCTGACGGCAAGCAATGTGTGCTTCAATGCGAATATAAGAACGGCTCCGAGAACGGCTTCGGCGAATGTACATGGAAATTCCCGGATTCGACGGATATCGTGGTATATAGGGGATACTGGAAAAACAGCCTGTATAACGGTCAGGGTACGCTGACTACTACTTATGAGAACGGTACAGTCGAGAAATTCAAAGGCGAGTTCAGAAACGGTGTCTGCGACGGCTTCGCAACGTTCTCCATAATATACCCCGAAGGCAGCGAAACAAGCGAATATATTTACACCGGTCAGTTTAACGAAGGAACCCGGGAAGGCAAAGGCACCGATACTCTCCTCTACGCAGACGGACGCAAGGACGTATACGAAGGAATGAATCAGGGCGGCATCCATGAAGGTCACGGCAAAATGACCTGTTTCTTCACAGACGGCACCTACTACGAATGTGAAGGAGAATACTCCGACGGAGCCCCGACAGACGGTACGGAGTATAAATATTATAATTCCAAAGGTAAAGTCATCGAGTCCGGCATTTGGCAGAACGGCGAGAAGGTCAAGAACAGCTGAAAAGCCGCTCGGACGGCGAAGAGTGTCGTTTGCTTGAGCGTTGAAGAGTGTCGCTTGCGCTCGAGTGCCTCCGGCGGCCAACCCCTTTAAAAAGGGTTTGGATCCCTAAACAAATCGCTTCGCCTTGCAGATTCGTCCATGAGTACGCCTATACAGAACTACCAAAAGGCGCACCCCGAAGGAGGTGCGGAGGGCGACCGGAAAGCCATCCGCGAAAAAGAAGCATCTACCGGCTGCGAGGCACAGACTATAAAAATCAGATAATATGAAGTGACCCCTCTTGCAAAGCGTGGATTACTCTGCTAAAATAAAAGTGAAAGAAATCAGCCGAGATACCA